>JBBSIG010000121.1:0-7800 GCA_038232215.1 Gaiellales bacterium
ACGGGCACCTCGTACGCGCGGACGATCAGCGAGAAGGCGCGTTCATCTCCCCGTTGCGCCTTTCGGAGGACTCCGAAGTCGGGCTGAGGTAGAGACAAGGTGCGGGAGTATAGCCTCTATACAGAGGGGTCGAGGAGATCCGTGCCGGTCATCTGTAAAGGTTGTCTTAAGCCCAGGAGAGCCAGGCAGGTGGGCGCCAGATCCGAGAGCTCGCCTCCCTCGCGCAGGCGAGCGCCGGGCACCGTCCCGACGAGCGGCACGGGGTTCGTGGTGTGTGCGGTGTGGGGGCTGACGCCGTCCGCCTCGAGCATCTGTTCGGCGTTTCCGTGATCCGCCGTGACGAGGCAGGCCCCGCCGGCGCGCGCGACGGCGGCGAGGACGTCGTCGAGGCACGAGTCCACGGTCTCGACGGCCTCGACGACCGCCGGGATCGCGCCCGTATGCCCGACCATGTCGGGATTGGCGAAGTTGAGGACCGCGAACCCGTAGCCCTCGCCGACCTCGGCCGCGAAGCGGCGCGCCACCTCGCGGGCCGACATCTCCGGCTTGCGGTCGTAGCTCGGCACGTCCCGGGGCGACGGCACGAGCAGACGGGTCTCGCCGGCCCATTCGTCCTCGCGCCCGCCGTTGAAGAAGTAGGTGACGTGCGCGTACTTCTCGGTCTCCGCCGCGTGCAGCTGGCGGATGCCGTGCTCGGCCAGCGTCTGGGCCAGCGTCTCGTCGATCTGCCGCACGGGAAAGGCCACGGGACAGGGGAGGTCGTCGCTGTAGCGCGTCATCGTCGTCACGTCGAATCCTGACTCGACGAGCCGTCGCGTCAACTGCCTCGCCCGGTCCGGCCTGAAGTTGAGGAAGACGACGGAGTCGTCCGGGAGCAGGTGCGGGCGCCCCGGCAGGACGATCGGCACGACGAACTCGTCCGTGACCCCCGCCTCGTAGCTCGCTCGGATCGCCTCGATCGGGTCGGGCGCCTCCACGCCGCGGCCGCGGGCGATCGCGTCGAAGGCGAGCTCGGTGCGCTCCCGACGGCCGTCTCGATCCATCGCGTAGTAGCGCCCGCCCACGGTCGCGATGCGGTCGCCCGGCAGCTCCGCGAGATCGTCTCGAGCCGCGTGCGGCGACACGTCCCGCCCGTCCGTGAAGACGTCGACGTAGGTGCGTTCCGCCATGCCCTGGAGGCGGGCGAGCTCGAGCAGCGCGAGCAGGTGGTCGATGTGCGAGTGCACCCCGCCGTGCGAGACGAGCCCGAGCAGATGGACGTTCCCGCCCCGCTCGCGTGCGCGCGTGAACGCCGAGACGAGCGCCTCGTTCTCGAGGATCGCGCCGCTCGCGACTGCGCGGTTGACTCGCTGTAGGTCCTGGTCGAGCACCCGGCCGGAGCCGATCGTCAGGTGCCCGACCTCCGAGTTTCCCATCTGCCCCGGAGGCAGGCCGACCGCCTCGCCCGAGGCGATGAGCGTCGTGTGCGGATACGCGCGCCAGAGACGGTCGAAGACCGGGGTGGCGGCGAGCTCGACCGCGTTTCCGGGCCCGGGCGGCGCACATCCCCAGCCGTCGAGGACGACGAGAGCTACGAGCGGGAGCGGGCGGCGTCGCAAATCGCGGCGAACGATTCCACGTCGAGCGAGGCTCCGCCGACGAGGGCGCCGTCGACGTCCGGCTCACCGAGCAGGGCCTCCGCGTTCTCGGGCTTCACCGAGCCGCCGTAGAGGACCGGGACGTCGACGAGGCTGCGGATCAGCGCGTGAGCCTCCTGCGCCTGCTCCGGGCTCGCGGTCTTCCCCGTCCCGATCGCCCAGACCGGCTCGTACGCGAGCACGAGATTGTCGTGGGCCTCGAGCACCGAGAGCTGACGGCGCAGGACGGCTTCCGTCTCTCCGCGCTCCCGCTCCTCGGCGAGCTCGCCGACGCACGCGATCACGGACAGTCCCGCCGCGAGGGCGTGCGCCGAGCGCCGCGCCACCGTCTCGTCCGTCTCTCCGAAGAGCTGACGGCGCTCGGAATGGCCGACGACCGCTCCGTAGACGCCGAGCTCCCGCAGCATCGGGGCCGAGACCTCTCCCGTGAAGGCGCCCTCGTCCTCCCAGTGCACGTTCTGGGCGGCGACGGCGATCTCCGTGTCCGCCAGTGTCCGCACCGCGGCCGCCAGCGACGTGAACGGCGGGCAGACGGCGACGTCCACGCCGGCGAGTCCGCGCAGCCGCTCCTTCAGCGCGGTGCAGAAGTCGACCGTCTCGGCCTCCGTCTTGGCCATCTTCCAGTTGCCGGCGACGAGCACGGCGCCATCTTGACGTAAGAGCGTGCGCCCGGCGCCCGGTCCTCGACAACTGGCTGCTCGTGGTCTACGCGGCCGGGATGGCGGCGACTCCGGGGAGCTCCTTGCCCTCGAGCAGCTCGAGCGCGGCGCCCCCGCCCGTCGAGACCCAGGAGACCTCGTCCGTCAGCCCGAGCTCCGCGAGAGCGCGAGCGGAGTCGGCGCCCCCGACGACCGAGTAGGCGTCCGCGGCGGCGACGGCCTCGGCCACGGCCCGCGTCCCCTCGGCGAAGCGAGGCCACTCGAAGACGCCCATCGGCCCGTTCCAGAAGATCGTTCGCGCGGCTGCGATCTCCTCGGCGAACGCGGCCCGGGTCTCCGGTCCGATGTCCAGGCCGAGCCAGCCGTCCGGGACCGCGTCGAACGGCACCACCCTCGCCTCAGCGTCCGGGTCGAGCTCGGCGGCCGCCACGACGTCGCTCGGCAGGCGGACCGGCGTCGTGAGCGGGTTCGACGTCCGCATCTGCTCGGCCATCTTGCCGCCGATCAGGAAGGTGTCGGCGCGCTCGGACAGATTCTGCAGGACGCCGATCTTGTCCTCCACCTTGAGCCCGCCCGAGATCGCGACGAAGGGCCGCTCGACGTCGCCGAGGAGCTTGCCGAGCTCCTCGAGCTCTCGCTCGAGCAGGAGCCCGGCGTAGGCAGGCAGCAGGTGCGCCACCGCCTCGGTCGACGCGTGCGCGCGGTGCGCCGAGCCGAACGCGTCGTCGACGTAGAGGTCAGCCCCGTCTGCGAGGGCGCGCGCGACCTCGGGATCGTTCTCCGTCTCGCCGGTGTAGAAGCGCGTGTTCTCGAGCACGCGGAGGCGCTCGTCGGGGAGCAGCTCGCGGAGGCGAGCCTCGACCGGCCGCATGGAGTAGGCGGGATCCTCGCCCTTCGGCCGCCCGAGGTGCGAGCACACGATCACCTCCTCCGCCCCGCGCTCGAGCAGGAGCCGGAGCGTCGGCAGCGAGGCGCGGATGCGAGTGTCGTCGGCCACCCGGCCCGCCTCGAGCGGCACGTTCAGATCGGAGCGGACGAGCACGCGCTTGCCCGCGACGTCGGCGTCGCGCACCGAGCGCGGCCGGTGGGGCCTCACAGCAGCTTGCCGGCCAGATCCACCAGGCGGTTCGAGTACCCCCACTCGTTGTCGTACCAGCCGATCACCTTGACGAGGTTCCCGTGGGCCATTGTCGAGAGGCCGTCGATGGTGCAGGACGCCGGGTTGCCGACGATGTCGGACGACACGATCGGGTCCTCGGTGTAGGCGAGGATCCCGTCCCAGCCGTCCGAGCCGGCCGCCGAGCTGAACGCCTCGTTGACCTCGTCCACCGTCGTCTCGCGCTCGAGCACGCAGACGAGGTCGGTCACGCTCCCATCCGGAACGGGCACGCGCATGGCCATCCCGTCGAGCTTCCCCTTCAGCTCGGGGATGACGAGGGAGAGCGCCTTGGCGGCGCCGGTCGAGGCCGGGACGATGTTCTGCGCCGCGGCGCGCATGCGGCGCAGGTCCGGCTTGCCCTTCCGCGTCAGCGCCACCTGATCCTGGAGCTGCTGCTCGGTCGTGTAGGCGTGGATCGTCGTCATGAAGCCCGACTCGATCCCGAAGGTGTCGAGCAGGATCTTCGCCATCGGCGCGACCGAGCCCGTGGTGCACGAGGCCATCGAAACGACGTGGTGCGAGTCCTTCTCGTAGACGTCGTAGTTGACGCCGAGCACGATCGTGAGGTCTGGGTCGGTCGCGGGCGCGGAGATCAGCACCTTCCTCGCCCCCGCCTCGAGGTGCTTGGACGCACCCTCGCGGTCCGTGAAGAACCCCGTCGACTCGACCACCACGTCGACGCCGAGGTCGCGCCAGGGAAGCGCGGACGGCTCGCGCTCGGCGAGTACCTGGAACGACGTCCCGTCGACGCTGATCCGGCCCTCCGCGGCCTCGATCTCGGCGTCGAGGACGCCGTGGGAGGAGTCGTACTTGAGCACGTGCGCGAGCACGCTCGCGTCCGCGAGATCGTTCACCGCGACGATCTCGAAATCCGGATCGCGGGCGAGGTACGCGCGGAAGAAGTTGCGTCCGATGCGCCCGAAACCGTTGATTCCGACCTTCACTGCCATCCAAGCCCCCTGTCGTTCGTCGCGGCCCCGACCGATCTTAACGAGGCGGTGGACGCAGGCAGTTGCGAGGCTGCCCCCGCTGCGGGATACTCGGTGAAGCGGCGGGCCCGTGCTCGTCCGGCGCCGGAACCAGACCCCGTCCGGCGCCAGGTCCAGAGCGTGGTTCAACCGGAGGGGGAGGTCGTCCTCGGAGCTTCCCCTCCGGCCCGCCGCCTCTCCGCGTCGCACCGCACCGCGGCACGCGCCTGTGGACGAGAAGTTCGAGTGTCTGGCACCAAGACGGGTCCCGAAGACCGCTTTCCTCCGCCCCCTCGCCCACCCCGGTGCCAGGCACCGTCGCGGACCGTCCACAGGCCGCCGGCCGGGCGCGACTACGGCTCGGCGAGCTGGACGAGCTTCCGTAGGCGGCGCTGCGCGGCGGCCTTCGTGACCGGCGGCTCGCACCGGTCCGCGAGCTCGCGGAGAGACAGAGTCGGGTGTCGCAGCCGCAGCTTCGCGATCTCGCCGAGCTGGGGCGGCAGCGAGGCCAGCCGCCCCGCCCGCTCGAGGCGCCGGACCGCCTGCAGCTGAACGTGCGCCGCGCGGCTCGCGCGAACGAGATTTGCGTGGTCGGCGTTCGCGAGGCGGTTGGCACGCGAGCGGGTCGCCGCGAGAACGGCGTGCTCCTGGAGTACGAGCACGGAGTCACTCGCCCCCGCGGCGGCGAGCAGATCGCCGATCGCCTCGGCGCCCTTGGCGTACGCGACGGCGTAGCGGTCGCGATCGCCGACGAACAGGTGAGCTCCCTCGGCGGCCGCGACCCCGGCGAGAAAGCGAGCGCCTTCGATGCCCGCCGTGCGCAGCTCGAGGTGCGGTGCGCGCGGCCCGCTGAGGGAGCCGCCTGCGAGCACCGCGCCGCGCAGATAGGCGCCGCGGCAGCAGGCCCGCGCCACCACCCGGCTCGGCGGGCGCTCGAGCGGGACCAGCCGGGCCGTCACCACTCCCGACTCCTCGAGCGTCTGGAGCGCCCGCGGCTCGCCGGGCACGTGTAGCTGGTACCGCGTCGCGCGGTCGAAGGCGCGACGCCGGTACGTGCGCAGCTCGGACCGCACGCCGAACGAGCGCAGGAGGGTGAAGGCGCGGCGGGCCACCGCCGATCCGGCCACGTCGAGGTGCAGCGAGACGGCGCCGCGCCCGTGCAGGTGGATGCTTCCCGCACCGTGGCAGAGCGCCGACAGCTCGGCCAGCCGATCGCACTCCCGCTGAGGATCGACGGCAGCGAGCTCGTTACGCAGAGCCTCGGAGAGACTCACGGCGCCTCCGCTCGTCCCCCGGCCTCGAGCTCGAGCAGCCTGCGCTTGTACGCGCTGCCCAGGGAGCCGTACGGGCCGACCCCCGCCGCCGAGACGACTCGGTGGCACGGCACGACGAGGCCGAACCGGTTGTGGGCGCAGAACGTCCCGACGGCTCGCGCCGCCCCCGGACTGCCGGCGAGCGCGGCCAGCTCGCCGTAGGTCACGACCTCGCCGTAGGGCACTCGCCGGAGCGCCTGCGCGACCGCCCCCTGGAACGGCGTCGTCTCGTCGAGGTCGAGCTCGACGTCCTGGAAGCCGACCCGCTCGCCCCGGAAGTAGGCGCGGAACCGGTCGGCGAGGGCGTGGGCCCCGGCCTCCGTCGCGATCCCCGCGCGCGGCAGCTCGTGGTACAGCAGCCGCTCACCCTCCAGCCAGAGCTCGCCCACCCCCCAGCCCGCCGCGGCGTACCGCACGTGCCTCACCACGAGGAGCCTACAATCGCCTCGTGAGCTCGTCCGGGATCTTCCGACCGCCGGCTCCGCAGAACGAGCCGGTCACCGGGTACGAGCGAGGCTCCTCCGCGCGCGAGGAGCTGCAGGGACGCCTGCGCGAGCTGGAGCGCGAGACGATCGAGATCCCGCTCGTGATCGGCGGCCGAGACGTGACGACCTCCGACACGTTCCAGGCGGTCATGCCGCATCAGAAGGAGCACGTGCTCGCCACCGTCGCCCGGGGCGACGCGACGCACGTGCAGCAGGCGATCGACGCGGCCGCCGACGCCTGGAACGACTGGTCGCACGCCCCCTGGGAGGAGCGGGCAGCGGTCTTTCTCCGGGCCGCCGAGCTGCTCTCCGGCCCCTGGCGCTCGACCCTCAACGCCGCCACGATGCTCGGCCAGTCGAAGACGGCCCACCAGGCCGAGATCGACGCCGCCTGCGAGCTGATCGACTTCCTGCGCTTCAACGTGCAGTTCATGCTGCGCATCTACGAGGAGCAGCCGCTCTCGTCGGCGGGCGTCTGGAACCGGCTGGAGTACCGGCCGCTCGAGGGGTTCGTCTTCGCGGTCACGCCCTTCAACTTCACCGCGATCGCAGGCAACCTCCCCGCGAGCGCGGCGCTGATGGGCAACACCGTGGTCTGGAAGCCGGCCTCCACGGCCGCGTACTCGGCCCACTACGTGATGCGCCTCTTCCAGGAGGCGGGCCTCCCGGACGGCGTCATCAACCTCGTCTACGGCTCGGGCTCGGAGATCGGCGCTCCCGCGCTCTCGAGCCCCGAGCTCGCCGGCATCCACTTCACCGGCTCGACCCCGGTCTTCCAGTCGATGTGGAAGACCGTGGGCGCGAACATCTCGAGCTACCGCAACTACCCCCGGATCGTGGGCGAGACGGGCGGGAAGGACTTCATCGTCGCTCACCCCTCGGCCGACGTGGAGGCGGTGGCTGCGGCCATCGTGCGGGGCGGGTTCGAGTACCAGGGGCAGAAGTGCTCGGCCGCCTCGCGCGTGTACGCCCCCTCGAACCTGTGGCCCGAGCTGCGGGAGCGACTCGTCGAGGACGTGCGCTCGCTGCGCATGGGCGACGTGTCGGATTTCGGCAACTTCATGGGCGCGGTGATCGACTCGGGCTCGTTCGAGACCCAGCGCCGGGCGATCGAGGAGGCGCGGGCACACGCCGAGACCGAGGTGCTCGTGGGCGGCGGCACCGACGACAGCGAGGGCTACTTCGTCGAGCCGACGGTGCTCGAGACGCGCGACCCGGACTTCCGCACGATGCGCGAGGAGCTGTTCGGCCCGGTGGTGACGGCCTACGTGTACCCGGAGGGAGAGTACGACGAGACGCTCGAGCTGGTCGACCGGGGGGCTCCCTACGGGCTGACCGGCGCCGTCTTCGCGCGCGATCGCGACGCCGTCCGTCAGGCCGAGCGGGCGCTCGAGTACGCGGCGGGCAACTTCTACGTGAACGACAAGCCCACGGGGGCCGTCGTGGGCCAGCAGCCGTTCGGCGGAGCACGGGCGTCGGGCACGAACGACAAGGCGGGCTCGATGTGGAACCTGATCCGCTGGGTCAGCCCGCGCACCGTCAAGGAGACGTTCGTGCCGCCGACCGACTACCGCTACCC
>JBBSIG010000122.1:0-7744 GCA_038232215.1 Gaiellales bacterium
GACGATGAACCTCTGTCCCTGCGGCGCGCGCGGCGATCCCGCCGTGGAGTGCCTCTGCTCTGGTCAGCGGCTCGCCGCCTATCGCGACAAGCTGTCGCGGGCCCTCCTCGATCGCTTCGATCTCGTCGTCAAGGTGCCGCGGGCACGTGCCGCCGAGCTCGCCGCCGGGCCGGCCGAGGCGTCGGTCGCCGTGCGAGCCCGCGTCACCCGAGCCCGGGAGCGCCTGCGCGAGACCCGGCCGCAGCGGGTCCCGGCCGCCGACGAGCTGCTCGCGCAGGCGGTCGAGCGTCTGCCGCTCTCGGGACGGGGTCGAGCCCGCGTCGCCCGCGTCGCCGCCACGGTCGCCGCGCTCGCGGACTCCCCGAGGGTCTTGCCCGAGCACGTCGCGGAGGCGCTCGCCTACCGCTCTCCCGCCGAGCTGCCCGCGGCGTGAGCGAGCTCACCGTGGCCGCCTTCGCCGCGGCGACCGGCACACACCTGGTCGAGCGGCCGCGAGACGCCCGCTTCGCGGCGTTCGCACGGGACTTCGACCCGGCGGCGTTCACCGCCTCCCTCGCGATTCGGGGCTTTCGCTTTCTGGCGCGCTCGGACCCGGCATTCCCGCCGCTCGTGCGCGCGATCCACGATCCTCCGGTGGGGCTCTTCCTGCGCGGGACGGCGCCGCCGGCTCTGCTCGCCCGGCCGGCGGTCGCGATCGTCGGAGCTCGCGCGAGCTCCGCTTACGGCGCGCAGATCGCGCGCATGCTGGGCCGCGACCTCACGGCGGCGGGGCTCGTCGTCGTCAGCGGTCTCGCGCGCGGGGTGGACGGAGAGGCGCACCGCGGGGCGCTCGAGAGCGGCGGGCCCACCGTGGCCGTGCTCGGCTGCGGGATCGATCGGGACTACCCGGCCGCTCACGCCGGCCTGACCGAGCGAATCGCCGAGCGGGGCCTCGTCGTCTCGGAGTACGCGCCGGGCGTCGAGCCCGCCCCCTGGCGCTTCCCGGCTCGGAACCGCATCATCTCCGGGCTGGCCGGCGCGACCGTCGTCGTCGAGGCGCGCGAGCGGAGCGGCGCCCTCATCACGGCCGACTTCGCGCTCGAGGAAGGGCGGGAGGTCTTCGCCGTGCCGGGCGAGATCACCTCGGCGCTCTCGGCGGGCACGAACGCGCTGCTTCGCCTCGGAGCGACCCCGCTCACGGGAGTCGATGACGTGCTCCAGACGTTCGGGCTCGTCCTGCCGGAGCCCGTCCCGGTCGACGTCGGTCCCGAGGCCAAGGCGTTGCTCGCCCGGCTCCGCGACGCTCCCGCCAGTGCCGACGCGCTGGCGCGCACGGTCGGGATCGAGGCGGGAGCTGCCAGTGTCGCCCTCGTCGAGCTCGAGCTGGCGGGGCTCGTGGGGGAGGCCGACGGCGTCTACAGGGCGGCGGTTCGTCCGATCTAGGATCGCTGCATGAGCAGCTCGTACTGGCTCGACGAGCCTTCGGAGGCCCTCCCACGCGGCCCGCTGTCCGGGCGCGCCGACGTCGCGGTGATCGGCGGCGGCGTCACGGGGTGCGCCTGCGCCCGTGCGCTGGCCGAGGCCGGGCTCCGCGTCCGGCTCCACGAGGCGCGGCGCGTCGCCGGAGGCGCGAGCGGGCGCAACGGCGGCTTTGCGCTCCGGGGCGGCGCCATGCCGTACGACGTCGCTTGGATCGAGCTCGGGCGAGAGCGGGCGCGCGACCTCTGGCAGTTGACCGAGCGCTACATCGATCGGTTGGAGTCGCTCGCGGGGGATGCGTTTCGCCGCACCGGCAGCCTGCGGCTGGCCGCCGACCCGGCAGAGCGGGAGAGCCTGCGCTCCGAGCTCGCGGCGCTGCGCGCCGACGGCTTCGAGGTCGAGTGGAGGGAGGACCTGCCGACTCCGCTCGCGGGCAGGTACTTCGGCGGTCTTCGGCATCCGCCGGACGGCTCGCTCCAGCCGGCCCGCTGGGTGCGCCGGCTCGCCGGTCTCGCAGCCGCCGCGGGGGCGCAGATCTGCGAGGGCAGCCGCGTCGAGCGCATCGAGGACGTGGAGGCCGAGCAGGTGGTCGTGGCTCTGGACGGCCTTACGAGCGCGCTTTTGCCCGAGCTCGCCGAGGCCGTGTGGCCGACGCGCGGCCAGGTGCTCGTCACGGAGCCGTTACGAGAGCGCCTCTTCGAGTGCCCTCTCTACGCCCGCCACGGCTACGACTACTGGCAGCAGACGCCGGATGGACGGCTCATCGTGGGAGGCTTCCGCGACCGTGCGCTCGACCTCGAGTACACGGCTGAGGAGAAGACGACCCCGTTCATCCAGGCGCAGATCGAGGGGTTCGTCTCCGAGCTGCTCGGCGAGCTGCCGCCGGTCACCCACCGCTGGGCCGGAATCTTCGGCATGTCCGCCGACCGGCTGCCGCTCGCCGGTCGCCTGCCCGGGCGCGACGGCGTGTGGGTCGCCGGCGGCTATACGGGGCACGGCAACGTGCTCGGCCTGGCGTGCGGCGAGCTCGTGGCGGAGGCGATTCTCGGCCGCCCGGCGCCCGAGCTCGAGCTGCTCGATCCCGCGCGGGCGCTTCCGCCGGCCGCTTCTAGAGGCGGTCCGCAGACGCCGTAGAGGCTTGGGCGCTCGCGCCGCAGGGTCCTACACTCGGAGCCGCTCGAGCTCGAGCACGTCCACCCGCTCGAGCGCGGCCAGTGCGATCGCGAGGTCCTGAATCGCCAGTCCGGTGGAGTCGAAGACGGTCGCCTCGTCGTCCGACTCCCGGCCCGGCGCGAGGCCGGCGAGCACTGCCCCGAGCTCGGTGACGTCGTCGCGCCGCAGGACGCCGGCCTCCACGCCGTGCACGAGCTCGCCGTTGTGGCTCGCCTGCTCCCAGTCGTCGCAGAACACCCTGACCCGCGCGAGCTCCTCGACTGCGATCTCCGCCTTGCCCGGGCCGTCGGCGCCCATCAGGCTCGCGTGCTGGCCCGGCGCCAGCGCGCCCGGGCCGAGGAGGATCTCGCGACCGGGAGTGACGGTCGCGACGAGATCGGCGGCGAGCGCCTCCTCTCGGCTGCCGGCCACCTCCGCCCCCAGCTCGGCGGCTGCCGCCGCGGCGCGCGAGGCGTCCACGTCCCAGAGCAGCGTCCGCCGGCCCCGCGCGACGAACGTCCGGGCGACCGCCCGGCCGTTGACGCCGGCGCCGACGACCGCCGCGGTGTCCGCATCCGCCCGGCCGAGCGTCTCGGCGGCGAGGACGGCCGCGGCGCCCGTCCTCGCCGCCGTCACGGCTCCCGCGTCGAGGACGGCGCGCAGCATGCCGTTCGACGCGTCCGAGAGCAGTACGAGCCCGGTTACGGTCGGCAGTCCGAGCGCCGGGTTGCCCGGAAAGGAGGTGACCCACTTGAGCAGCGCGTGGCCCGCTCCGAGCGCCGGCATGGCACGGAAGTCGCCGGCCGGGTACGCGGGCACGTAGACCTTCGGCGGCATCGTCCACTCACCACGTGCGTAGGCGACGAACGCGTCGCGCACGGCCTCGAGCGCCCGCTCGGGCGAGACGGCCGCCTCGACGTCCTTCGCCGCGAAGAAGGGAATGCTCAGAGCGTCTTGACGCTCGCGATCAGCCTGGAGACGGAATCCTTCGCGTCGCCGAACAGCATGACCGTCTTCGGATCGGTGTACAGCGCGTTGTCGATGCCCGCGAAGCCCGGGCTCATGCCCCGCTTCAGCACGACGACGGCCGCCGCGCGGTCGACGTCGAGGATGGGCATCCCGTAGATGGGGCTGGTGGGCGTCGTGCGCGCGGCCGGGTTCGTCACGTCGTTCGCGCCGATCACGAGCGCGACGTCCGTGCGCGGGAAGTCGGGGTTGATCTCCTCCATCTCCACGAGCTGGGGGTAGGGGACGTTCGCCTCCGCGAGCAGCACGTTCATGTGGCCGGGCATGCGTCCCGCGACCGGGTGGATCGCGTAGCGGACGTCCACACCGCGCCCCTCGAGCAGGTCGGCGAGCTGGCGCACGTCGTGCTGGGCCTGCGCCACGGCCAGCCCGTAGCCGGGCACGATCACGACGCGCTGCGCGTAGGCGAGCATGATCGCCACGTCCTCGGGCCCGGTGCTCCGGACCGTGCCGCCGTTCGTCTCCGCCGCCGCGGCGGGCCCCGCCGTGACGGCGCCGAAGGCTCCGAAGAGCACGTTGCCGATCGAGCGGTTCATCGCCCGTCCCATCAGCAGGGTCAGGAGGGTGCCGGAGGCGCCGACGAGCGCGCCGCTCACGATCAGGACGTTGTTGTGGAGCACGAAGCCGGTGGCGGCCGCGGCGAGCCCGGTGAAGGCGTTCAGCAGCGAGATCACGACGGGCATGTCGGCGCCGCCGATCGGCAGCACGAAGAGGACGCCGAAGAGAAGGGCGCCGGCGAGGAGCGCGAGCAGGAGGCCCACGCTCTGCGGGCCGACCAGGACCACGAGCCCGATCGCGACCATGAGGGCGAGGAGGGCCGCGTTCACGAGCTGCTGCCCGCCGTAGGTGATCGGCCGGCCGCGGATCAGCTCCTGCAGCTTCGCGAAGGCGACGAGGCTGCCCGCGAACGAGACGCTCCCGATCAGCGCCGATAGCAGGATCGAGATGCCCTCGTCCGCCGGCAGCCGCCCCGGCTCCGGCACGAGTCGGTGGAACTCCGCGAGCGAGACCAGTGCCGCCGCGCCGCCGCCGACGCCGTTGAAGAGCGCCACCATCTGCGGCATCGCGGTCATCTTCACGCGCCGCGCCGAGATCGCTCCCGCGACGGCGCCGACCGCGACGCCGGCGACGACCCACCAGTACGTGACGAGCTGCCGTTGCGCGAGCGTGACCGCGATCGCCACCGCCATCCCCGCCGCGCCGATCAGGTTCCCGCGGCGCGCGGACGTCGGAGAAGAGAGGAAGCGGAGCGCGAGGACGAAGGTCACGATCGTGACCAGGTACCCGAGGTCAATCAGGTTCTGGCGCACGGGCGGGCTCTCGCTTCCTGAACATCTGCAGCATCCGGTCGGTGACGACGAAGCCGCCGACGACGTTCGCGGTCGCGAGCGCCACGGCGACGAGCCCGACGATCTTCATCGGCCAGCCGGGATGCGCGACGCCGGCCACGATGATCGCGCCGACGATCACGATCCCGTGAATCGCGTTCGTGCCGCTCATGAGCGGCGTGTGCAGCATCGTCGGCACCTTGGAGATGACCTCGAAGCCGAGGAAGACGGCGAGCGCGAGAATCGTCAGCTCGATCACGAGGCGCGACCCCGTCATGCCGCCACCTCGTCGCGCCGGGTGACGCACGCTCCGCCCGTGATCGGATCCTCGAAGTCGAGGCTCAGCTCCCCCTCCGGCGCGAGGTGCGTCAGGAGGGCGGCGACGTTTCGAGAGAGGAACTGGCTCGCGTGGAAGGGCATCGTGCTCGGGAGGTTCGTGAGGCCGACGATCGTGACCCCGTTCCGCTCGACCTCGGCGCCGGGCTCGGTCAGCTCGCAGTTGCCGCCCGCCTCGGCGGCGAGGTCGACGATCACCGAGCCCGGGCGCATCGCCGCCACGGCCGCGGCCGGGATCAGGCGGGGCGCCGGCCGCCCGGGCACGAGCGCGGTCGTCACGACGACGTCGAAGTCCGCGATCCGCCCGGCGAGCTCCTCCTGCTGGCGGCGCCCCTCCTCCTCGGTGAGCTCCCGTGCGTAGCCGCCGGACGTCTCGTCGGCCGTCACCCCGAGCTCGAGGAAGGCGGCGCCGAGACTCTCGACCTGCTCCTGCACGGCGGGCCGGGTGTCGAACGCGGACACGACCGCGCCCAGGCGCCGCGCCGTCGCGATCGCCTGCAGGCCCGCGACGCCCGCGCCGAGCACGAGCACCTTGGCGGGCGCGACCGTGCCGGCTGCCGTGACGAGCATGGGAAAGAAGCGAGGCAGGCGCTCGGCGGCGAGCAACACGGCCTTGTAGCCCGAGACGGTGCTCTGGGACGAGAGCGCATCCATCGACTGCGCGCGGGTGATGCGCGGAATCGACTCGAGCGCGAACGCGGTCACGCCGTGCGCGGCCAGGCGCTCGATCCCGTCGGGGTCGCCGAGCGGCTGCAGGAACGCGATCAGCACCGCTCCCGGGTCGAGCCGCTCGAGCTCCGCCTCGCTCGGCTTCTGCACCTTGACGACCGCCTCGGCGCTCCAGGGATCGCCGAGCGTCGCCCCCGAATCCTCGTAGGCGCCGTCCGGGAACGACGCGGCCGTGCCGGCGCCGGGCTCGACGACCACGTCGAAGCCGGCCGCGACGAGGCGCGAGACGGTCTCGGGGACGAGCGCGACGCGGCGCTCGCCGGGCGCCGTCTCTCGCGGGACTCCGACCCTCATGCGCGCAACTCTAAGCGACGAGTGCGCCCGTCCGACCGCCTCCGGGATGTGCTGCATGATTGTCGGCGCTTGTCGAAGTCGAGATCCCTGCCTGCCGGCGCCCTCGTCGCCCTCCTCGTCCTTCTCTCGACCGCCCTGCGGAGCTGGGCGGGCCTGACCGTGCACACGCCGTGGATCGCGCCCGACGAGCTCATCTACGGCAACCTCGGGCAGAACCTCTACAGCTCCGGCCGGCTCGAGCTGATCGGGCAGCCGGCCGGCTTCTACGGCCTCGTCACGCCCGCGCTCGCGGGCCTGCCGCTCAGCATCGGCGACCTTGAGCGCGGCTACGACGCGCTCAAGGTGGTGCACGCGCTCGTGATGTCGCTCGCCGCCGTGCCGGTCTACCTCTGGGCGCGCGCGTTCCTCTCCCGCGGTTGGGCGCTCGCGGCGGCGGCGCTCACCCTGGCCGTGCCGGGGCTCGTGTACTCCGGGCTCGTGATGACCGAGGTGGCCTTCTATCCTGTGTTGCTCCTCGCCGCCTGGTCGCTGGCGCGGACTCTCGAGCGTCCGACGCTCGCGCGTCAGGCGCTGCTGCTCGCGGCGATCGTGCTGGCGGCCGCGACGCGCCTGCAGGCGGTCGTCCTCGTGCCGGCGCTCTTCACTGCGCTCGGGGTCAAGCTCCTGCTCGAGCGGACGCTCGCCCCCGCCCGCCGCTTCTGGCCGAGCGCCGCGGGCGTCGCGCTGCTCGCCCTGCTCTGGAGCGGCTGGCGACTCCGTCACGGCGGCCCGCTGAGCAACGTGCTCGGCGCCTACCGGGCGGCCGGCGAGGTGCACTACACCGTCGGCGAGTCGCTGCGCTACGTCGCCTACCAGGCCGAGGACGTGCTCGTCTTCAGCGCGGTGGTGCCCGTCTGCGCCTTCGCGCTCCTCCTCGGACGGGCGCTCTCCGGCCGCGAGAGCTCCGAGGCGGTCCGCGCGTACCTCGCGACGACGATCGGCGTCGGCTTCTGGACGGTCGCCGAGGTCGGCGTCTTCTCGTCCCGGCACATCGGTCAGCTGGCCGAGCGGAACCTCTTCGGCCTCGCGCCGCTCCTCTTCCTCGGGCTCTGCCTGTGGCTCCAGCGTGGCGGGCCGCGCCCTCGGCTCGCGACGGCCGCCGTGGCGCTCGGCGCCTGGCTCGTCGTGCTCGCCCTTCCGGTGGAGCGCTTCACCACCATGGCGGCGCTGCCCGAGTCCTTCTCGCTCGTGTGGCTCGTGCGGCTCGTCGAGCGCCATCCCGGCCTGGACGCCGAGCTGATCCTCACCGCTGCCGCCGCGTTCCTCGCCGCCGCCTTCGCGCTCGTGCCCCGCCGCCTGCTCCTGGCGCTGCCCGCTCTGCTCGCGGCGATCTTCGCCGTCGAGTCGGTCTGGACGAGCCGCGTCGTGTCGGCCGAGGCGGC
>JBBSIG010000123.1:0-7714 GCA_038232215.1 Gaiellales bacterium
CAACCGCCGCGGCTCCAAGCACCGCCGTCTGCTCTTCTACCGACTCCTCGAGCAGGCGATGCAGACCGAGCCGAGAGCACTGGCGAGGATCAGCGGGGGCACCTCATAGCGCCCCGATTCGCGACACCCGCCACGAAGGACCGTGACGTGCGCGGCTGCCGGAACGAGGTACGTCAGGAGGCTTTCGCGCCAGCGACCTTACGTGGCCGAACAGCACGATCTCCCGCGGCGACGCGAACGGCGGCGCCGGGACGAAGGGGGAGGGGCCTTCGCGAGCCCGGAGCCGGCGGCCGGCGCGGCCGGCAGCCGCGCGGATGCGACGACCGCTGCTCCGAGAATCGCAACAGCCCCGAGGGCTCCGAGCGACCGTCTCATTGCGCCTCCCGTGAGGTAGGAGAGCCCGGGTGCCCGCCCGCGTCAAGCCAAGCCAGGATCGCGGTCCTCCCCCGCGCCCTTCTTCAACGCGCTTCGCGTCCGCTTGGCCGCCGGCCGGGTCGCGCGGCCGGGGTCGGAGAGCTCCGAGACCTGCTGCTCGAGCTTCGCCACCCGCCCCTCGAGCGCGTCGAGCCCGAGGAGCCGCCGCTGCATCTCGTCCATCCGGTTCCGCATCGAGTTGAGCGCGCCGAGCAGCGTCTCGCCGCCCGGCACCTCGGCGAGCCGCTGGATCGCCTCCTCCCCAGCGTCGGCCAGCCGTCCGATCAGGTTCTTCTGCGCTTGCTTCGCCATGCTTCCTGCTCCTTCCGTGGTCGAGTCAACGGCGGATCGTGACCGGCGTCCCGGCGAGCGCGAGCCGAAAGAGGCGCTTCGCCGCGTCGTTCCGGAGTCGGATGCACCCATTCGACACCGATCGCCCGATCGACCACGGCTGATTCGTTCCGTGGATCGCGATCGGGCCGCCCTGCACCCAGCCGGTGAGAACGTCCGAGAACGCCGAGATGCCTACCGCCCCCGGGCCGAAGGGCCCTGTCGGGTCCGTCGGGATCAGCCGCTGGTTGACGTAGAAACGACCCGTGGGCGTGGGCGTGCCCGGCGAGCCCACCGCCGCGGTGGCGTGCAGGATCGGACGCCCACGCCGGAACAGCGTCACCCGGCGCCGGGAGAGGTCGACCACGATGCGCGTCGTCACGCGGGTTAGGAAGACGCTGCGGGCAGGCACGTAGCCCGTCGCCCCGTTCGGCCGCAGCGGGAGCTGCACGCGGTACCAGCGCGCGCGGCAATCCTTCCCCAGCACGGCCGCCCGGACGCCGAAGACGGTTGAGACGCCGTTGATGTTCAGTCGGTCGAACCTCGCGAGCGGCGCTCGTCCCGGCGCCCGATACGCGAGAGCGCGCGAGCGGACGACCGCCGCGTACGCCACCCGGCTCGTGCCGACCGCCCGCACCGATCCTGCGGCGCACGCGTCCGCCTTCTGGCCGCGCCCCGGCTCGACGGCGGCCGCGCCGACGCCGCCGGCCGAGAGAGCGGCGAGCGAGACCGCGAGAGCTACGAGAGCGCGACGCTGCATGCCTGCATTCTGCCGACTTTCGGCGGCGCGAGGCGGCTCCGGGCCCGGTCGGCGGCTCCTCGGATTCTCCGGTCGGCGGTCTACTGTTCGCGAAGTGATCGTCGCGCACCTCGATCTCGACGCCTTCTTCGCGGCAGTCGAGGAGCTCGAGCAGCCGGAGCTGCGCACGAAGCCGCTCGTCGTCGGGGGCGACCCGCACGGCCGCGGCGTCGTCGCCACGGCGAACTACGTCGCCAGGCGCTACGGGATCCACTCCGCGATGAGCTGCGCGGAGGCGCTGCGGCGCTGTCCGCAGGCGGTCTTCGTGCGCCCGCGGCACGCCCTTTACGCGGCCCGCTCGGCCGAGGTCTGGGGCGTCGTTCGGGGTGTCGTGCCGCGGGTCGAGCGCACCGGGCTCGACGAGGGCTACCTCGACCTCAGCGAGCTGGCGAGGGACTCCCTCGGCGCCCGCGCCCTCGCCGGGGCCGTGCAGACCGCCGTTCGGGCGGCGACCAGCCTGACGTGCTCGCTGGGAGTGGCCGGCTCGAAGCTCGTCGCCAAGGTGGCGAGCGACCGTCGTAAGCCGGGCGGCGTCACGGTCGTTCGGCCGGGAACGGAGGCCGCCTTCCTGGCGCCGTTCGCGGTCCGGCTGCTGCCCGGGGTGGGGCCGAAGGCCGAGGCCCGCCTGCATGCCGCGAACGTCACCACGATCGGAGCGCTCGCGTCCCTCGGCGACGCCGACCTGCGGCGCGTCCTCCCCGGCGCCGGCGGCCGTCTCCTGCGCGAGCGTGCGCGCGGCGTCGATCGCCGCGCGTTCGCGAGCGACCCGGCGCGCAACCCGTCGATCGGCGCCGAGGAGACGTTCCCCCACGACGTGGCGGATCGCCGGCGGCTGCACGACGAGCTGCGCCGGCTGGCGAGCCGGGTCGCGGAGCGCCTCGACAATTCCGGCTCGACGGCACGGACGGTCACCACCAAGCTGCGCTACGGGGACTTCTCGATCGTCTCCAGGTCGGTGACGCTCGAGGTCGCGATCGACGACGCCGGCCTGATCGGCGAGCTCGCCTGCACGCTGCTCGACCGCGCCCTCACCGAGCGGCCCGCTGCGTTGCGGCTCGTCGGCGTCTCGGTCTCTGGCCTTACCGGACACCGCCAACTCACGCTCGTCCCTGGCGTCTAACCGTTACAGAATGTTCACCGTTCGGTCACTTGCAGGCCCGAAGGCAGAGCTAGGGTGAGCTCGAGATGAGCGCGTCGGTCAGACCGATTCGTCCGCACGAGCACACGGCCGTCACGACGCACGCGTTGAGACAGCGTGCCGGGGTCCCGTACGAGGTCGAGCGCAAGGTCTGCTCGGCCTGCAGGCGGGTCCTCCACGAGCGGCCGCTCAAGCGCGCATCGGCGTAGCCGGGCGCGCCGCCTTCCGGCCGGCCCTGCGCCGACGTCGACAGCACCTCCTCCCGCGCTCCGGCTGAGAGGATGCTCTCGTGGAAGGCTTTCGCTTCGCGACCCAGCTCTCCGTTCGCTTCGCCGAGACGGACGCGCAGGGGATCGCGAACAACGCCGCGTACCTCGTCTGGTTCGAGGTGGCGAGGGTGGCGTACCTCGCCGAGCACGCGGGGGGCTACTCCCGGCTGCGGGAGCAGAGGATCGAGGCGCTCGTGCTCGAGTCTCACGTGCGCTACGGGCAGCCGGCCCGCTTCGACGATCGCCTGAGCGTCCACGCGCGCTGCCGGGACGTGCGCGGCGCCCGCTTCCGCTACGACTACGCGGTCGAGCGAGAGGGACGGACGATCGCGGACGGCTGGACCTCGCACGCCTGCGTCGACGCGCTCACCTTCAGGCCGAGGCGGATTCCGGATTGGCTCACGAAAGCGATCGCGATTGCGGAGGCTGCCTGAGCGATCGCGCCCTACCAGAGCGGTCTACCGGCGGCGCTGCACCTCGAGGGCCTCGACCATCGACTCCGCTTCTTCGCGCTGCGCGCTCGGGCCGACCAGCTCCTCGAGCTGTGCGGCGATGTCGCGAAGGCCTGCGAGCGCCCGCTGCAGGCGCAGCTCGACGGCCCTGGTCTGCTCGCTGAGCTCGTCGTGGCGCCGCCGCGCACCGGACTCGATCCTGCTCGCCATCTCCTCGGCCGCCTCGCGCGTGGCCCGAGCTTGCCCCTCCGCCTCGGCCAGCAGGTTGCGCGTCTCCTCATCCGCCTCCCGCCGCCGCTGCGATGCATAGGAGTCCCCCGTCTCGCGGATGCCCGCGGCGTACGACTCGGCCTCCCGACGCAGCAGCTCGCTCTCCTGCTCGAGCTGCTGCCGGCGCTCCGCCGCAGCGTCTTCCGCCTCGCTCCGGATCACGGCCACCTCCTCGTGGGCGTCGGCCCGGATCTGCTCCGCCACCTCCTCGGCGGCTCTCAGGACGCCCGCGACGCGTTCTCCGACGTCCGCGTAGCTACGCCGCTCGGGCGCCTCCGAGCCGGAGGCCATCTCTGCGACGCGATATGGAGAGGGTTCGGACACCGGGTTCCTCCTCCGAGGAGCGACAGGGGGCGAGAACCTATCGCATTCCCCCGTCTCCAAGGTAGGGGCCGCTCCAGCAAACCCCTCCGGGCACCCGGCGGGAGGCGTTCCCGACTCGCCCCTAGGAGCCTGTCCGGTCGCGCGAGCACGTCCGGCCCGCCTCGCGTCAAGCGACCTCACGCGCGCGGCAAGGAGCGCGTGCTGGTCGGCGAGCAGCGCGTCGAGATCGGCTCGGCCCGACGCGGGGCCGGATCTCGCCCGCCGGCGGCGCCGCGTGAGGAGGAGGAAGACGGCTCCACTCAGGAGGACGCCCGCCCCGAGTACGCCCGCCAGGACGAGCGTCGTCGGCCGCCCGTCCCGCTTCGAGCCGGGGCTCGTCGGCTCCACCGGCGTCCGGCTCGACTTCTCGCCGGGGGCGGGGTCGGGACGCGGCGTCAGGGGGGGAGCCTGACCCAAGCGCGGATTCGGAGGGGGTGGCACGCGCTTGCCGAGCGGGAAGGCACGCCAGAGCTCACTCGGAGGCTCGACCTTGCTCGGGCCGGGTGCTGCCCGAGCTCCCGGCCCGGCCGCGGCGGCGGCGATCAGCGCCGCACAGGCCGCCGCCGCCGAGCGGCGGGCGGCTACGGCAACCTTCGGCGGGAGGGCTCGCATCACACGACGCGACGATACGGCCGGCGTGCGCCGGCTGCAATGCCTCCTACGGCGGCGGGGGAGGACCCGTTGGAGGCGTCTCGGGCGCCGGGGGCGCGGGCGTGGTGACGGAGGGGCTGGAGCTCGTGGCAGCCGTGGTGGTGGTAGCGGGCGCGCCCGGCGGAGTCGTCGTCGACTCGCCGGACGGCGTCTCGCCGGGAGCGGTCTCCGTCGTCGTCGTCTCCGGCGCCGAGGTGGTTGCCGCAGGCTTCGGCTTGGGCTTCGGCTTCGGCTTGGGCTTCGTGCCCACCCTGACGACCCTGGGCTCGCCGCGGTAAGACGAGTACCAGGTGTTGTCGTACAGGAGCTTGCCGCGGCCGTCGTACACGAGCCGGCGCACGTTCGTCGCGAGCGGCGGCGACCCCGAGGCCTCCAGGGCCGTCTGGCCCACGAGCAGCTCGGGGTCGGAGATCCGCTCCAGGGGGGGCGGGCCGGTGGCCGTCAGCGGCGCCGCTTCAGACTCGACCCGGCGGTGCGTGGGCGTGCCGTACAGGTTGACGACGAGCGACGTGGAGCCCACGAAGGTGCGCAGCAGGAGCCAGTGGGCCGTGTCGTTCACGAACCGGAGGTCGAGGTCCGGGTAGTTGACCGTCGCGTCCCGCCCGAGCGGGTAGTGGCTGATGTAGAGCGCATGGTTCGTCCGCGCCGTGATGTCGAGCCCGGCCTCGTATGCGGCGTTGAAGACGGTGGTCGACACCTGGCAGACGCCCCCGCCGAGACCGGTCTGGAGCTCGCCGTTGATGATCACGGGCGCCTCGAGGAAGCCCTTCGCAGCCGTCCGCTCCCCCGTCTTGCCGTTGAACGAGAACTCCGCGCCGGGTGCGATCAGCGTCCCGTCGAGGAGGCGGGAGACGAGCTGCACGTTGTGGATCCGGTTCGGGTCGCCGCCGTACTCCGTCTCGTAGCCTCCGACGAGATCCGTGATCCCCATCGCCCTCGCGCCGGCGGTCGTTCGCTTCGCGGGCTGCGTGCGGACCACGACGCGCGCGAGACGCCGAGTTGCCGCGCGGGCCGTGGCCGCGGCGAGCAACGCTCGCGCCGTCGCGGGCGCGTCGAGGGCCAGGCCGTCGCGGTCGGGCAGGATCTGGACGCCGCTGCTCGCCACGGCGAAGTCGGCCTCGCGGGGGGCGCGCTCCACCGTGCGCCGGAGCCGCGCGAAGCAGCGGTCGGCTCCGGGCCCGCCGATCCGGAGCTTCGTGGCGCCCTGCTCCGGCAGATCGAGCAGACCGGCCGTCCGCCAGCGCGGAACCCGCCAGCGCGTTCGTCCGAGTGCGAGCCGGACGGGCGCCGCGAGCGCGCGCCGTGCCGCGGCGGCCGCGGGTGCGACCCGAGCCGCGGTCACCCGCCGGGGATCGACTCGCACCGGCAGCGCGACCGGCTCCCGGCTCGGGCTCGCGAGGGCGTGGACGATCGTCCTCTCGGCGGCGGGACGGTCGAGCAGCCGCCCGTTCACGCCGCGCACGACGACGACGCGGAGCCCGCGGAACTCGAGCGCCGCGTCGCGGTGCCGGCGGTTGACGGCGTGCTCGATCGTATCGAGCTTGCGCGTCAGCGCGGAGTCCCAGACCCGCACGGCAGGCACCACCTCTCCCCCGAAGAAGCGCACCCGCAGGCGGCGGAAGCCCCGCACGGGACCGAGGCCCTCGCCCTCGCGACGAGCCGAGGCGATCGCGGAGGCCCAGTCGACCTCGAGCCCGAGCTGACTCGGCCGCACGCGCCACGTGCGCGAGCCGGCGGTGAACGTCACGGGGACGGCGTCGAGCCGCACGGCGTGGCGCTCGAGTCGCGCCCTCGCCTGGCGGGGGGTGAGGCCTCCAACGTTCTCTCCGGCGATCTCGACGCCTGCGGCGAGCTTGGTGGGAGAGCCGGCGAAGGCGAGTCCGAACAGGGCGGCGAGCGTCGCGATCAGCGCGACGGAGAGGAGCGAGCGGCGCCAGACGAAGCGTGTCGAGGCACGTCTACGCCGGCGCACGCTCCGGGCTGGGCGGGCGTCCTGGTGCAACGGCGAGAGTGTACCCACCCCGCTCGCGCGCGCCGGACGTCTCTGGTCAGCCGTAGCGGGCCCGGAAGCGCAGAACGCGCGCGACGTGCCCGTCGAGCTCCCCCGCGCGGGCGAGCGGGACGAGGGCGGCGATAGCCCGGCGCGCGTGCGCGGGACTCGTGAACAGGAGCAGGTCGGCCCCGGCGCGCACGGCCCGGCGGGCCCAGCGCTCGGTCGGCGCGGCCCGGACGAAGTTCAGCGAGTCGGTGATCGCGATTCCTCCGAAGCCGAGCGATCTGAGCAGCCGGTAGGTGCCGGGCTCGAGCGAGGCACGACCGCGTCCGAGGCTCCCGTAGAAGGCATGGCTCACCATCACGCACGGAACGCCTGCCTCCACGGCAGCCCTGAACCCGGCCACCTCGCGCGGCCGCACGACACCCCGGACGGAGGAGGAGTCGTCCGTCGAGACGGGCGTCGACCCGAGCCCTGGAAAGTGCTTGACGCAGGCGCCCGCCCCGCCGGAGGCGAGCCCGCGCGCGAACGCCCCACCAAGGCGCGGGTTGCGGAACTGCCTGGAGCCGAGCGGCCCGTCGGACGCGTCGAGGACCGGTGCGAGATCGACGTCCACCCCCGCCCGCCGCAGGGCACGGCCGGTGTCGCGACCCGAGCGGAACGCCTCCTCGGCGCTCGACTGCTGGGAGGCCGCCCGCCACGGAGGCAGCTCGGGAAACGCTTTCACGGTCCCGCCCTCCTGGTCGGCGAAGACGAGCGCGCCGGGCCGCCGCGGCTCGGCCCGATCCCAGCGCCGCACGATCACACCGGCCACGCCGGCGGGCGCGGGCAGCCCCGACACGACCACGAGAGCGGCCTTCTGGTGCGGCGTCAGCCGCTGGACGGACGGCTCGACCCGTTGCCCGCCGAGGAGGGCGAGCAGCGCCGAGAAGAGCCCGAGTGCGACCACGACGAGACCGGTCAGAAGACGCGCCAGCGCTCGCGCGCGAGCAGGAAGCCGTGGCCGCCCCGGTTCGCACAGCGCAGGCCGTCCCG
>JBBSIG010000124.1:0-7665 GCA_038232215.1 Gaiellales bacterium
CGCGGGCCGCGCGAGCGTGGCCGACGAGTTCATGCCCCCGCAGGTCTTCGGTTACGCAAAGGACGTCGTCAAGTACCCGTACAACCCCGAGAAGGCGAAGTCGCTTCTGCGCAAGGCCGGCCAGACGTTGCCGGTCAAGATCGAGTTCTGGTACCCGACGAACGTGACGCGGCCGTACATGCCCGATCCGAAGCGGAACTTCGAGGCCTTCTCCGCAAGCCTCGAGAAGTCCGGCTTCCAGGTCGAGGCGCACAGCGCGCCGTGGCGGCCGGACTACGTCGGGAAGGTGAACGAGGGATCGGCCGGGCACCTGAACCTGATCGGCTGGACCGGTGACTACGGTGACCCGGACAACTTCATCGGAACCTTCTTCCAGGGGTCCAGTCCGCAGTTCGGCTTCAAGAACGCGAAGCTCACGAAGCTGCTCGACCAGGCCGAGGCCGAGACGGACCAGGCCAAGCGGATCAAGCTCTACCAGGAGGCGAACCGGCAGATCATGAAGTTCCTGCCGGGCGTGCCCTACGCGCACTCGCGGCCTGCGCTCGGCTTCCAGCGTGCCGTCAACGGCTTCATCGCGAGCCCCGTCGGTGAGGACGAGTTCGCGAACGTGACCATCGGGGGCCAGTAAGGAATAACGAGCAGCCGGCGGACGATCGATGCTGAGATTCGTCGTCCGCCGGCTGCTCCTGCTCGTCCCGATCCTGCTCGGCCTCTCGATTCTCGTCTTCCTCTGGATCAGGGCCCTGCCGGGCAGCCCGGCCGAGTCGCTGCTCGGCGAGCGGGCGAACGCGTCGACGGTCGCCGCGATCCGGAAGCGCTACGGGCTCGACGAGCCGATCTACAAGCAGTACCTGCGGTACGTCAAGACGACCGCGCAGGGTGATCTCGGGGTCAGCATCGCCTCCCGGCGGCGCGTCACGGAGGAGATCAGGCAGCGCTTCCCGGCCACGATCGAGCTCGCCCTCGCAGCGATCGTGTTCGCCGTCTCGCTCGGGATTCCGCTCGGTTTCCTAGCCGCGAAACGATACGGCTCCATCTTCGACCACGCGAGCCTCGTCGCCTCGCTGATCGGGATCTCCATCCCGATCTTCTTCCTCGCCCTGATCCTGAAGTACATCTTCGCGGTCCGGCTCGGCTGGCTCCCGAGCGTGGGGCGGGTCTCGGTGCTGATCGACCTGAAGCATCCCACGAACTTCTACGTGCTCGACGCTGTGCTGGAGCGCAACTGGGCCGCGCTCTGGGACGTCCTCAAGCACCTGATCCTGCCCGCCGTCGCGCTCGGCTCGATTCCGCTCGCCATCGTGGCGCGGATCACTCGCGCGGCGGTCCTCGACGTCCAGAACGAGGACTACGTCCGCACTGCCCGGGCGAAAGGGCTCGCTCCGGCGATCGTCGATCGCCGGCACGTGCTCCGGAACGCGCTGCTTCCCGTCACGACGATCATCGGCCTCCAGACGGGGCTGCTCCTCTCGGGCGCGATCTTGACCGAGACCGTGTTCGCCTACCCCGGGATCGGCACCTGGTTGAGCGAGGCGATCTTCAACCGCGACTACCCCGTGCTGCAGGGCGGGATCCTCTTTCTCGCGATCGTCTTCGTTCTCGTCAATCTCCTGGTCGACATCTCCTACGGGATCCTCAACCCGCGCATCCGCCTCTCGTGAGCGTCGCCGAGCTCGAGTCCAGGGAGCTTCGGCTCGAGGCGCCGAGCGGTCTCTGGCGCGACGCCTGGCTGCGTCTGCGGCGCAACCCGGGCGCGATCGTGGGCCTCGCCTTCGTCCTGCTCTTCGTTCTCGCCGCCGCGCTCGCTCCGCTGCTCGCGCCCTACTCCCCCCGCGAGCAGAATCTCGCGCTCATCCAGCAGGGCTGCTGTCCCGGGCCGTCGGGCAGCCACCTGCTCGGCGTGGACGAGCTCGGGCGGGACGAGCTCTCGCGGATCCTCTTCGGGGCGCGCTTCTCGCTCCTCGTCGGCGTCGTCTCGGTGGCGGTGGGGCTCTCGGCCGGCATGGCGCTCGGGTCGATTGCCGGCTACGCGGGCGGCATCGTCGACTCGGTGATCATGCGGATGATGGACGTCATGCTCTCGATCCCGGGTCTCCTGCTCGCGATCGGGATCGTCGCCCTGCTCGGCCCCGGCTTCTTCCAGATCATGGTGGCGGTTGGAGTCGCGAACACGCCCATCTTCGCGCGCCTCCTGCGCGGGTCGATTCTCGCCCAGCGCGAGAACGACTTCGTCCTCGCCGCTCGCTCGGTCGGCGTGCGCCGCGGCGCGATCCTCGCCTCGCACATCCTCCCGAACGCGATCTCGCCCGTGATCGTGCAGGGAACCCTCGCTCTCGCGACGGCGATCATCGACGTGGCCGGCCTCGGTTTCCTCGGCCTCGGCCCGCAGGATCCCTCGACCCCGGAGTGGGGCACGATGCTGACGAACGCCGACCTCTATCTCCAGAACGCGCCCTTCCTGGCGATCGTGCCGGGCATCGCGATCGTCATCTCCGTCCTCGGCTTCAACCTGATCGGCGACGGCCTCCGCGAGGCGCTCGACCCCAAGCTCCGTGGCCGCTCCTAGGGAGCCGCTCCTCTCCGTCGACGGGCTGCGCGTCGAGTTCTGGACGAGCCGGGGAACCGTGCACGCGGTCAACGGGATCTCGTTCGACATCGCGCCAGGGGAGACGCTCGGGATCGTGGGCGAGTCCGGCTGCGGCAAGAGCGTCACGTCGCTCGCGCTGCTCGGGATTCTTCCCCGGGCCGGCCGTGTGGTTGGTGGAACGGCGACCCTGAGCGGCCGGGATCTCCTGCGGCTGTCGGACCGGGAGCTGCGGCGGATCCGAGGCAAGGAGATCGCGATGATCTTCCAGGATCCGATGACGAGCCTGAACCCGGTGCTGACCGTGGGCCGGCAGATCCGCGAGGCGATCGAGACCCACCTCGGGCTCGACCGTCGGGCCGCTCGTCGCAGAGTCGTGGAGCTCCTCGACCAGGTCGGCATTCCGGCCGCCAAGGATCGAGCCTCGGACTACCCGCATCAGTTCTCGGGCGGGATGCGCCAGCGGGCGATGATCGCCATGGCGCTCGCCTGCGAGCCAAAGCTTCTGATCGCCGACGAGCCGACGACGGCGCTCGACGTCACGATTCAGGCCCAGATCCTCGACGTCCTGCGCGAGCTCGTTGCCGGACGCGACACCGCGCTGATCCTGATCACGCACGACCTCGGCGTCGTCGCCGGAATGTGCGAGCGCGTTCACGTCATGTACGCGGGGATGTTCATGGAGACGGGCTCCGCGGAGCAGCTCTTCGGGCGGCCGCGTCATCCGTACACGCTCGGCCTGCTGCAGAGCGTTCCGCGCCTCGACGCCGAGCGACCCACCCGGCTGCAGCCGATCGAGGGAATTCCACGCGACATGCTGCGTCCACCGAGCGCGTGCCCGTTCCAGCCGCGCTGCCGCTACGAGGTGGAGGCCTCGAGACAGGAGGTGCCGCCGCTCCTCGAGATCGAGCCGGGCCATCGGGTGGCCTGCTTCAACCCGGTGCCCGCCGACGAATGGCAGAAGTCGCGCGCCGTCCCGGCCTCCGCGCGATGACGGTGGACGGCGCGCTCGTCGAGCTCGACTCGCTCAAGGTCTACTTCCCGATCAAGAGCGGGCTCGTCCTCGACCGCCATGTGGGGGACATCAAGGCGGTCGACGACGTCACGCTCGAGATCAGGCGCGGTGAGACGCTCGGTCTCGTGGGCGAGTCGGGGTGCGGAAAGTCGACCATCGGCCGCGCTATCAATCGGCTCTACGAGCCCACCGAGGGCCGCATCCTGTTCGACGGCCAGGACATCACCCATCTCGACGAGACGGAGCTGCGCCCGCTCAGGCGGCGGATGCAGATGGTCTTCCAGGACCCCTTCGCCTCGCTGAACCCACGACACAGCGTCGGCCGGATCGTCGGCGAGCCGATGCGCGTGCACGGTCTCGCCTCCCGGGGAGAGGTCGGCGGGCACGTTCGCAGGCTCCTCGAGACCGTCGGGCTGCCGGCCGACGCCGCCTCGCGCTACCCGCACGAGTTCTCGGGTGGACAGCGGCAGCGCATCGGCGTCGCGCGCGCGATCGCAGTCAATCCCGACTTCATCGTCGCCGACGAGCCGGTGTCGGCGCTCGACGTCTCCATCCAGGCGCAGATCGTGAACCTGCTCGAGGAGCTTCAGACCGACCTCGAGCTCACCTACCTCTTCATCGCGCACGATCTGGCTGTCGTCCGGCACATCTCGGATCGAATCGCGGTCATGTACCTCGGCTCGATCGTCGAGGTCTCTCCTGCGGACGCGCTCTACGAGAATCCGCTGCACCCGTACACGATCTCGCTGCTCTCGGCGATCCCGATCCCTGACCCGGTCGTCGAGCGCGAGCGGCGGACGATCCTGCTCGCTGGCGACTTGCCCAGCCCGGCGAACCCTCCGCACGCATGCCGGTTCCACACCAGGTGCCCGTACGTGCAGCCGACCCGCTGCCGCGAGGAGCGCCCGCCGCTGCGCCTGCTCGCACCCGGCCACACGGTCGCCTGTCACTGGGCCGAGGAGATCAAGCAGGGAACGATCGGGCCGCACGAGGTAGAGCCGATCTTCGAGCCGGGTCCGCAGGAGCCCGCCTACGAGCCGCCACCCGTCTGACGACGGACTGCTCTGGATCCTCTGCCGGAGGCCCTAACAGGCTCCTCACGGACGCCTGCGAGAATCTCCGTATCCCTGCCGACGGAGGTACGAGCTCGTTGAAGCGACGGCTGCAGGCACTTGCCGTGTCCCTGCTGGCCGGCGGCGTTGCACTCGCCACGGCCGGCTGTCTGGGCGGTGGCGGCGAGAGCGAGGTCGCCCAGACGACGGCAGCTGCGAGGACCACCGCCGCAAGCGTCACCACCGCGGGCCCGGGTACGACGCGGGCGGGCAAGGCGAGCAAGCGGTTCGCGAACTTCAGGGTGATCTACAACACCGGCATCGACTTCCTCGACCCGGGCCTCTCGTACACCGTGGAGGGCCGCAGGATCCTCTGGAACGTCTACCTGGGGCTGCTCGGGTACAGACACGTGAGCGGGCCGGCCGGGGCGACGCTCGTCCCCGCCCTGGCCGAGGGCCTGCCGCGGATCTCGTCCGGCGGCCGGGTTTACGAGCTCACTCTTCGTAAGGGGCTCAGGTACTCGAACGGCGAGCCGGTGCGAGCGAGCGACTTCGAGTACGCGATCAAGCGGCTCTACCTGCTCGAGTCCCCGGGCGTCGGTCTGTTCTCGAACATCGTCGGCGCCGAGGATTTCGCGACCACCGGTAAGGGCGATATCCGGGGGATCCAGGCGAACGACGCCACACGCAAGATTACGATCACGCTCACGAAGCCGCAGGGCACGTTCGGGAACATCCTGGCGACGACGTTCGCGGCTCCGGTGCCAGCCGGGACGCCCGCGACCGATCAGTCCACGCACCCGATCCCGGCCACCGGGCCCTACGCGATCCAGAGCTACAGGCCGAACGTCAGCTTTGCGCTGACCCGAAACCGGCACTTTGCCCCGACCCCGACGGTTCCGCGAGGAAACCCGGACAGGATCACCGGCACGATCGTGGACAGCGACTCAGCCGCCCTCCAGCGCGTGCTCGAAGGGAAGGCGGACTACGACCTCCATCCGATTCCGGCCGACCGGCTCGCGAGCGTCCGGCGCAAGTACGGGGACCGGCTCAAGGTCTACACCGTGGCGAACACGTACTACTTCTTCATGAACACTCGCGTGCCGCCCTTCGACAAGCTCGAGGTGCGTCAGGCGGTGAACAACGCGATCGATCGCCGAGCGCTCGCGAGCCAGTACAGCGGGTTCGCGACGCCCACCGAGAACGTGCTGCCTCCGACGTACCCGCAGTACAGGAGAATCGACAGGTATCCGCACGACCTGGCGCGAGCGAAGCGGCTGATCGAGGCGGCCGGCGCCGCCGGCGCGCGCGTCACCGTGTGGGGAAACGATCGCGAGACGTCGCAGACCGCGATCACGTATCTCCGCGACGTTCTCAACTCCATCGGCCTCAGGGCATCGGTGAAGACTTCTGGCGCTGCCGTGTACTGGACGACGATCGGCGACCAGGCGACGAGGGCACAGATCGGATTCGCGAACTGGTACCACGACTACCCGCACCCGACGAATTGGTTCGACGTGCTCCTGAACGGAGAGCGGATCACGCAGCGGTACAACAACAACTACTCGAACGCGGACGTCCCGGCGATCAACAGGAAGATCGACCAGCTCAAGACGGAGCCCAAGCTAAGCGCCGAGGTCAACGCGGGGTGGGCACAGCTCGACCGCATGGTCGCGGAGAATGCTCTCTGGGCGCCGTACGCGAACCTGCGCTCCACCGACTTCTTCGGCGCCAGGGTCGACACGCGGTGCTACGTGAACCACGTTCTCTACGAGTTCGACTTCAGCCAGATTTGCCTCGAGTAGGGCCTCGAAGCGCGGCCGGGGCGGGCAGCCGGTAATCCCTGGATCGGGGTAACGACGCGTTAAAGCGCCCTCCAGCGCCGACCGATACCCGGCCTGTGGACGCCGCAGAGCGCAAAGAGATCCTGAGCCGGTACGTCGACCACTCGCGTCGCTTCGAAGCTGTGGCGGCACGTCGGGGAACCGGCAACGGCGAGGTGATCCTCTTCTCGGGCCCTTTGCGCGAGCTCGAGCAGGAACCGACGAACCGCGAGGTCCAGGTGTTGCAGCTCATCTCGGACGGGCTCGTCAACCGAGAGATCGGAACGCGTCTCTTCCTCTCCGAGGAGACCGTGAAGTCACACGTCCGACACCTGCTCGCAAAGCTGCAAGCTCGAAGCCGCGCCCATGCCGTAGCCGTAGGTTTCCGGCGCGGCATCATCGCGTAGTCGGCCAAACAACGAGTTTTCCACCGCCTGTGGAAGATCCCTCCTGGGAGGGATGCCCCAAGGCGGCGGAAAACTCAGACTACGTGCGCTCTACCAGGAATACGCGCCACCGGCGAGCGGCGCGCGAGAGATCAAGCTCATGAGCTTGCGCATGAAGACGAACTCCTCGTCTAGGGGACTGACGGCACGGACGAGGATATACCCCTTTCGAGGGAGAAGCAAGGACGTTCAGTAAAGGCGCACGTCGGAGGATTGCACCTGTGGCATCGTTTAAGGATCGCTGGCAAAGCCTGAAGGTCCCCGCCTACGTAGGAGCGGTGGCCACCCTTGCCGCCTCGCTTGCGATTCTCCTCGCCACGCTGGGCTACACGTTGGGCAACGTCTGGGTGACGCTGGGCCTCGCTGGTATAGCTGGCTTCTCTGAGCGAGGTCGCGTCAAACTCGGCAGCAACGTGGAGGAGTCGATTTCGCTTCTTCCGACCCTATTTGCGGCGCTCCTGTTCGGGCCACTCGCGGCAATGGTGGTCTTCGCCGCCTCCATGCTCGGGGATCTAAAACGACCCTACCTCCCCAAGCTCCTGTATGCGAGTAGTCGCGCGATCACCGGCGGACTCACCGGGATCGCCGCGCAAGGAGTGGAAAGGGTCGGCACGAGCTCGTTCGGTTCGGTCGTGGTGGCGGCCGCGCTGGCTGCAACTCTCGCCCAGTCTGTTGACGTTGCCTTCGCATCTCTAACGTTCAAGCTCCGCGGTCACGGCGGGATGCTGAAGGCGGCTCGAAGCTA
>JBBSIG010000125.1:0-7573 GCA_038232215.1 Gaiellales bacterium
ACCTGGGCGAGCCCGAGCGCGACCGCATCGGCCGCGAGGGCGAGCGCGGGGGCATGGAAGTTCCCGGTGGAGAGGATCTCGTCGGCGTCCGCGAGGACGAGAGGGTTGTCGCCGGAGCCGTTCAGCTCCGGCTCGAGCGCGGCCGCGAGGAGGTCCAGGGCCGCCAGCAGGCTGCCGTGGACCTGGCTGACGCAGCGGAAGGAGAGCGGGTCCTGCAGGCGCCGCGCCGCGCCGGGTCGGGTGAGCGCTCCACCCGCGAGCAGGGTACGGAGCTCGGCGGCGCAGTCGGGCTGTCCGGGGGCCGGACGGGCCTCGGCCACGCGGGCGTCGATCGGGGTGAGGCTCGCGCGGAAACCCTCGAACGCGAGCGCGGCCGCGACCTGAGCCGTCTCGAGCGCGACGCGCGCGTCGACGAGCGCGAGCGCGCCGCACCCCGCGGAGACGGCCGTCGAGCTGATCAGGGCCAGTCCGTCCTTCGGCGCGAGCGTGATCGGGGCGAGGCCGGCGCGCGCGAGCGCCTCCGTCGCGGGGAGGAGCTCGCCTCCGAGCTCCGCCTCGCCCTCGCCGATGAGCGCGAGCCCCACGTGCGCCAGCACGCAGAGGTCGGCGGCGCCGGTCGACCCGATGCCGGGCACCACGGGGTGGACCCCCTCCTCGAGCAGCGCCACGAGCGCCTCGGCAACCGCGGGACGCGCGCCGGAGCCGCCGCGCGCGAGCCCGTTCGCGCGTACGACGAGCGTCGCCCGGACTGCGTCCGCCGGCAGGCGCGGCCCGACGGCGTTCGCGCGCCCGCGGACGGTGTGCCGGGAGAAGTCGGCGAGCTGCTCCTCGGAGAGCCGCTCGCCGGCGCGGGCTCCGAGACCGGTGGTGAGGCCGTAGGCCGCGCGTCCCTCCGCGAGGTACCGCTCGACGACCGTGCGGGCCTCGGCCAGACGTGCGAGCGCCGTTGCCGAGAGCGCGACGGGTGCGCGGTCGCGGGCGACGCCGGCGACCGCCTCGGGCGTGAGGCCGGCGCCCGTCAGCTGGAGAGGCGGCGCGTTCACGGAAGGCACGATCGTCGCTGTGGTATACGCAAGTGGTGGAGCCGCTCGACGCCAGAAGCTCTAACACAACGGGCACGCCCTACCGGGCTCGCGGCGAGCGACTCGAGCCGCCGTGCTAGAGCCCCTGATCTGGCTGAGCGAGTCGGACGTGCTCGAGGCCGGCCTCTCGGACGACGACATTCTCGCAGCCGTCGAGTCGGGCCTGCTCGCGCAGGCGGCGGGGGAGACGGTCGTCGAGCCGCGGATGCACCTCGAGCCCGATCCCGCCTTCCGGGGCCACTTCAACGTCCTCCGCGGCTACGTGGCGCCGACGGGGCTCGCGGGCGTGAAGATCGTCGGGGACTACGTCGAGAACTACCGGCTCGGTCTGCCCTCGGAGCTCGGGCTCCTCTGCCTCTTCGACGTCCGCACCGGGGCCCCGGTGGCCGTGCTCGCGGCCGCGGCGATCACCGAGATGCGCACCGGCGCGCTGACCGCCCTCGGTGCGCGCCACCTCGCGCGGCGCGGCGCGCGCGTGCTCGGGCACGTCGGCGCGAGGGGCACCGCCTACTGGAACGTCCGCCTGCTCGACCACCTGCTCGACTTCGCGGAGATCCGGGTGCACTCGCGCCGCCCCGAGAGCCGTGAGGTGTTCGCGAGCCGCCTCGCCGCGGAGCTCGGCAAGCCCGTCACCGCCACCGAGAGCTGGGAGGAGTGCCTGCGCGGCGCCGACGTGCTCGTCGAGGCGTCACGGCTCGAGCGGCCGGAGCCGCACCTCCTGACTCGCTGGGTCGAGCCCGGCTGCCTCGTCATCCCCTACGGCACGATGAGCGCCGTCGAGCTCTCGCTCACGGACGTGATGGACAAGATCGTGGTCGACGACTGGGGACAGGCCCGCGCTGGCAGCCTCGGGGCGCTGCGGGCGCACGTCGACTCGGGCCGCCTCAGCGAGGAGACGCTCCACGCGGAGCTGTGCGACGTCGTAGCCGGCAAGCGGCCCGGCCGCGAGTCGGACGAGGAGCGGATCCTCTTCTGGCACCGCGGCCTCAGCCTCAGCGACGTCGCGCTCGGCCACGCCGTGCTGGAGCGGGCGCGCGGCCTCGAGCTGGGGCAGCGGCTGAGCGTCCTCTAGGAGGGCTACCCGTCCAGGGCTCGGCGCGCGATCTCGACGAAGTTCCGGAGCACGAGGGAGCCCGCGGGATGCTCGTCGGTCGAGTGCTCCGGGTGGAACTGCGTTCCCCACAAGCCGCGAGTCTCGTCTGCGATCGCCTGCACCCGGCACGAGGGACTCGCGGCGAGGACGCGGAAGCCGTCGGGCAGCGCGGTCACCTCGTCGGTGTGGCTCTGGTAGACGGTCGCGCGGGCGGGCAGGCCGCGCAGGAGGTCGGCGTCGTCGAGCACGTCGATCGGGAGGAAACCTCGCTCGGGCTCGTCTCCGTGCGCGACCTCCCCGCCGACGCACTCCACGAGCAGCTGCATGCCCGCGCAGATGCCGAAGGTCGGCCTGCGCCGAGCCGAGACGACCGCGAGCAGCCGGTCGAGCTCGCGCCGGTCGTGCGCCGCCCAAGGGGCGTCGGAGCCGCTGATCACGATCGCGTCGGCCGGGCCGAAGGAGTCCGCCTCCGTGTAGTGCGCGACGGCGGGAGCCGCGCCGGCGAGAGACTCGAGCTGCCGAGCGGTCTCGGCGTAGCGTCCGCGCCGGCGAGCATCGAGGAAGCTGCGGTGCTCGGTGACGACGAACAGTATGTGCAAGCGACCTCCCGTGATCTCGACGGCCGGGGCTCTCTCGCACCCGTCCGCCGGCGGCCTTGCGTCCAGCCGGCGCTTCGGGCAGGCTATCTACGACGCCGTCCCGCCGGCGGATGCCGGCGCGGCAGCTGCCATGACCGATCTCCGTGACTGGATCCACGACCGTGTCGCGGCCGGGGAGAACCTGGCCCGGCCGGAGCTGGCCGACCTCGCGACAGCGCTCGGCCGCGAGCCCGAGCTCTGGACCGAGCTCGTTCGGCACGATCCCAGCACGCGCTACTTCAACCAGCTCTACCGGGACGTCAACCTCGACGTCTGGCTGATCTGCTGGCTCGACGCGCAGGACACGGGCTACCACGACCACGACCTCTCGTCGGGAGCGGTCTACGTGGTGGAGGGTTCGCTCTGCGAGGACTACTTCTATCGGGACGGCGGCGGCTGGATCCACGTGCTCACCCGCGAGCGGACGGCGGGGTCGGTGTTCCACTTCGACGGGTCCTCGATCCACGGGATCCGGCACGCCGGCGGCCCGCCCGCCACGTCGATCCACGTCTACTCGCCGGCGCTGTGGCGCATGGGCTACTACGAGCCCGGCGAGGGCGGGCTGCGGCGAACGCCGATCACCTACGCCGACGAGATGGCGGGTGGGGCCCCGCTCCCGCCGGCGCCCCAGCCGCGCCCGGCGCGAAGCCGGAAGCGCCGGCCCGCCGCGGCGAGCGCCGGCGATTGACGCAGGCGACGGCTCCGCGATGCCGCGCACGGGTCAGCCGGCGGCACGTCGGATCGCCACCGTCGGCCGCGCCTTCGCCGTGCTCGACGCGCTCGCCGACGGCGGCCGGGAGCTCGGCACGAACGAGATCGCGCGCCGCACGGGCGTCAACGCGAGCACCGTGTCACGGCTGCTCGCGACGCTCGTCGAGGTCGGCGTCGTCGAGCACGTCCGAGACAGCGGGCGCTACCGGCTCGGCCTCAGGCTGCTCGAGCTGAGCAGCGTCGTGCTCGCGCGCCTCGACGTGCGCGAGGTCGCGCGACCTCAGCTTCGGCGGCTCGTGCAGGCGACGGGCGAGACCGCGACGCTGTCCGCGCCGGGCGAGCGCACCGCGATCACCGTCGACTACGTCCAGAGCCCCTCGTCGGTCCAGAGCGTGGCCCGGCTCGGTCGCCCAGGCGTCCTCCATGCGACCGCCACGGGCAAGGTGATGCTCGCGTTCGGCCGGGCGGCCGTGCCCACGGGTCGTCTGCCGCGGTACTCCGAGCGCACGATCGCGACCCGCGAGGCGCTGGTCGAGGAGATCGAGCGCGTGCGTGGCCAGGGGTGGGCCCGCGCCCTCGGCGAGCGAGAGCCCGAGCTGAACGCGATCGCGGCGCCGATCCTGAACGACCGCCGCGAGCTCGCTGCGATCGTCGGCCTGCAGGGCCCCGCGTCCCGGTTCACCGGAGAGGCCGTGCGGCGCGCGCTCGACGAGCTGCTGCGCAGCGCGGCGGCGGTCTCCCGCGCCCTCGGCGGCTCCTGAGCTCAGCCGCCGCGTCGATCTCGCCCGTTGACGGCGGGTCGGACCTCACGAACTCCTCGTGCGACACAATGGGCCTCGGTGCCGACCTTCGACGTCCACCAGCACCTCTGGCCCGAGCCCTTCGTGGCCGAGCTGTCGCGCCGCGCACGGCCCCCGCGGCTGCACGGGAGCACGCTCCAGCTCGCCGGCGAGGGCGAGTTCGAGGTCGACCTCGCGGCTCACGACCTCGACGCGCGCCTGCTCGAGCTCGACCGGGACGGGATCGAGCAGACGGTCGTCTCCCTGCAGCCGACGCTCGGTATCGACGCGCTGCCGGAGGACGAGGCCGAGCAGCTCCGAGACGCCTACCATGACGGGATCCGCGAGCTCGAGCGGGCGGCAGGTGGGCGGATCCGGCCGCTTGCCTCCGGCGTCGTCCTCGCAGGGCTCGTGGGCACCACGGTCCCGGCCGTCGCGCTTGGCGACCTCGACGCGCTCGCACCGCACCTCTCGGCTCTCGAGCGCGCTGGCGGCCTGCTCTTCGTCCATCCGGGCCCCGCCGCGCCACCCGCGGGCGCGCCGTCCTGGTGGGCGGCCGTCGTCGACTACACGGCCCAGATGCAGGCGGCGTATGCGGCGTGGGTCGCGCAGGGGGCCGATCGCTGGCCGGACCTGCGGGTGATCTTCGCGATCCTCGCAGGCGGGGCGTCGATGCAGCTCGAGCGCCTGGTCTCGCGGGGCGTCGACACGCGAACGGTGCTCTACCCGAACGTCTACTTCGAGACCGCTTCCTACGGCCGCCACGCGCTCGAGCTCTGTCTCGCGATCCACGGCGTGACGCAAATCCTCTACGGGAGCGACCGGCCGGTGATCGACGGCGGAACGACGCTGGACGCGCTCCGCGAGTTCGGCGACGCCGTCGCGGACGCCGTCCTCCGCGACAACCCCACGCGTCTCCTCGCGTGAGCGAGGAAGCCGCGGGGGCGATCGAGCGCGACGTGCTCGCGGAGGGCGAGCGGCTGGTCGGCCTCGCGGCGGCGGGTGGAGTCCCCCTGCGGCTGCTCGGCGGTGTCGCGATCCGCCTGCGCGCGCCGGGTGGGCTGCCCGAGACCCTCACTCGGACCTATCCGGATCTCGACTTCGCAGCCGGCAAGAAGAGCACCGCGCGCGTGACCGCGTTCTTCCGCGAGGCGGGCTACGAGGCGCAGGTGGCGTTCAACGCGCTGAACGGCAAGGAGCGGCTGCTCTTCCTCGACGACGCGCACGGCCGCCAGGTCGACGTCTTCGTCGGCACGTTCCGCATGTCGCACGGCATTCCGCTCGCCGACCGGCTCGAGGTCGACTCGAAGACGATCCCGCTCGCCGAGCTCCTGCTGACGAAGCTCCAGGTCGTCGAGCTGAACGAGAAGGATGTTCTCGACGTGCTCGCGCTGCTGTACGGGCACGCGCCGGGCGAGGCGGACGGGGAGACGATCAACGCGCGGCGGGTGGCCGAGCTCTGCGCGGACGACTGGGGGCTCTGGCGCACGATCACGGCGAACCTGGCCTTCTGCCGCGAGCGGGTGGATGCGTACGGCCTGTCCGGGCGCGGGGCGTCTGAGCTCTCCGAGCGGGTCGACGCGCTGCTCGAGCGACTCGACCGCGAGCCCAAGTCGCGCGGCTGGCGCCTCCGCGCGAAGATCGGCGAGCGGAAGCGCTGGTACGAGGTGCCCGAGGAGGTGGTGGGCGGGCCGTAGCCCATGCGAACGCTCGCGTGGGATCAGGTTCGGGCGCGACGGCTCGAGCGGCACTTCCTGGACGCCCGCGCCGGGCCCGATCGGCTCGTGGAGGTCGTGTCCGCGGTGTGCGGGATCCACGCGCAGGTGACCGCGGCGGCCGAGCTCTCGCTCGCGGCCCGCGTGGCGGGCGTCACGCGAGAGACGGTGCGGGACGAGCTCTGGCGGCGGCGCCGGCTCGTCAAGACCTGGAGCCTGCGCGGGACGCTCCACCTGCATCCCGCGGACGAGCTCCCGCTCTGGATGGCGGCCAGGCGTGCCGTGACCGGCTGGCGCGACGGGAGGTGGCACGAGGAGGAGGGCCTGGAGCGAGCCCGGGCGGAAGCCGTGCTCGAGGCGATCGGCGAGGCTCTCGACGGCCGCTGCCTGCTGCGCGAGGAGCTCGCCGACGAGGTGGCTCGGCGGGTGGGCCCGTGGGCCGAGGAGCCTCTTCGCTCCGGGTGGGCCTACCTGCTCGGGCCGGCCGTGGCCACCGGGCTTCTCTGCCACGGGCCGCCGCGCGGCTCGAAGGTGACGTTCGTGCGCGCAGATCAGTGGCTCGGCCGTTGGGAGGACCCGGATCTGGAGGAGGCGTTGCGCGAGGTGCTGCGCCGGTACCTCCTCGCCTACGGTCCGGTCGCCCCGAGCGACTTCCGGGAGTGGTTCACCTCGCGTCTCTTCAAGGCGGCGGACGCACGTGCGCTGTTCGAGTCGCTCGAGGGCGAGCTGGAGGAGGTGGACGTCGAGGGGCGCCGCGCCTGGCTGCTACGTGCGGTGGCCGAGCTGCCGGACGGGTCGGGGGGCGGCTCCGTGCGGCTGCTGCCCGAGTACGACTGCTACGTGCTCGGCTTTCGCGAGCGCGAGCACCTGCTCCCGGAGGCCGCGAGGCGGCGGCTCGCCGACCACGCGCGGGGGCGCTACGAAGGCCCGGCGGCTGTTCCGTGGCTGCTCGTGGACGGCGCCGTCGCGGGACCGTGGGAACGGCGCCGGCGCGGGCGGCGGATCGAGGTGCAGGTGCGGCCGCTCGGACGCCTCGGCTCCTCGCAGCGGAGGCTGCTCGAGGAGGAGGCCGTCCGGCTCGGCGCGTTCCTCGACCTCCCGGTCGAGCTGTCGGGGGCCGCGCCGGGCTGAGCTACCGGGGCTGACGCGCTCGCGGAGACATGTCCAGCGCCCTGGGGCACGGACACGCCCGACGGGGACAGGTACTCGAGTCCCCCGATGAGGCAAACCGCTCGAGCGCAGCGGCCGCCGAAACCTGGCGCGCCGGAGCGGACCTGTCCAGCGCCCTGGGGCAAGGACTTGTCCCTGGGAGCGGATGACGGTTCCCGGTGCTGCCGAGCGAGAACGCGGCAAGCGGCCTGGGCGTGCCGGGCACACGCTGGACTTTGCCCCGCCTAAGCGGTCTAATCCGCGCGATGCGGCTCTTCTTCGCGACCGACGTGCACGGCTCGGAGACGTGCTGGCGGAAGTTTCTGAACAGCGGCAAGCACTACGACGTCGACGCGATCGTGCTGGGCGGCGACATGACGGGCAAGGCGCTCGTCCCGGTCGTCCG
>JBBSIG010000126.1:0-7572 GCA_038232215.1 Gaiellales bacterium
AACGTGTCCCCGCGAATGAGCACGTCGGTCACGGCGGCCGCATCGTAACCCGGCGCCTCGCACGGACGCCCGCGGTCGCTGCGTAGACTCCGAGCGTGGACGACGTCTTGGAGCGCGCGCAGCAGCTGGGCGCCGAGTGGGACGCGCAGCTCGCGCGCGAGCTCGACCCTGAGACCGGGATCTTCGACGCCCACGTCCACCTCGGCAACGACATCGACGGGATGGTCGGCATCTTCGACGAGCTCGTGCGAGTCCAGACGCGTTACGGCATCGCGCGCTGCTTCATGTTCTGCCTCGACGAGCCCGACCGGCACCCGGCGTTCCGCGCCGGCAACGACCGCACGCTCGAGTACGCGAAGCGCTCGGAGGGGCGGATGATCCCGTTCGTCCGGCTCGATCTGAGCGAGGAGCCGATCGAGGAGGCGACGCGGTGCCTCGACAGGGGGGCGCGCGGAATCAAGCTGCACCCGCGCGCTCAGGGCTTTCTGCTGAACGACGAGCGGCTCTCGCCGGTCTTCGCGCTCGCGGCGGAGCGGCGTGTGCCGATCCTCATCCACGGCGGCCGCGGGCTGCCCCCGATCGCGGACGGTCTCGCCCGGCTCGTGGACGCCTACCCGGAGGCGCAGCTGATCATCGCCCACGCGGGCATCGCCGACCTCGCCGCGCTCGCCGGCCGCTTCTCCGGGAAGGCGGGCGTCTTCTTCGACACGTCCGTCTGGAGCCCGGTCGACCTGCTCGACTTCTACCGTCAGATCCCGCCGGAGCAGGTGCTGTTCGCGTCCGACTACCCCTACGGCCAGCAGCCGGCCTCCCTGCTGATCGCGCTCCGGACCGCCCGGATTTCGGGCTTCGACGACGCCCAGATCCACGAGCTCCTCTCCGGTAACGCGACGCGGATCGCGAACGGCGAGCCGCCGCTCGAGCCGAGCGCGCCCAAGGGCAGCGACACCTTCGCGCAGCCGATGCAGCTTGCGCGCATCCACCAGTACCTCTCGATGGCGACGCCCCTGCTCTGGACGCGCCAGCCGGACACGATCGGCGTACTCGGGCTCGCCCTGAACGCCTGCGGCGAGCGGAACGGCTACTCCGCCGAGGTGGACAAGATCCGGGATCTCCTGACGACCGCCCGGGACCTCTGGCGCACGCTGCCGGAGATCGAGGAGGCGGAGCGCATGCAGGCGACGCGGGCGACGTTCCGGCTGATCCACCTGGCCGACATCGTGGCCGTGACCACCAGGAGCGAGTGACCGGCCTGCGGATCAACGGCGGGGCGTACGAGCTCGAGTCGCCCGTCGGGCGCTCGCTCGCGGAGACCCTGCGCGAGGAAGTCGGACTGACGGGGACGAAGATCGCGTGCGGCGAGGGTCACTGCGGCGTGTGCACCGTCCTCGTGGACGGGACGCCGACGCTCTCCTGCATCACGCTCGTCCACACGATCGAGGGGCGCGAGGTGACGACGATCGAGGGCCTTCGCGAGCATCCGCTCGTGCACGCCTTCGTACGCGCGGACGCACTGCAGTGCGGCTTCTGCACGCCCGGCCAGATCGTCTCGGCCGCCGCGCTCGTGGAGTCGAACCCGAGCCCGACGACCGACGAGATTCGGCACGCGATGTCGGGCAACCTGTGCCGGTGCGGGGCGTACCCCAAGATCGAGGAGGCGATCCGGACATGGCGCGACTGATCCGCACCGAGAAGGAGGTCGAGGGCCACTACACGGAGCAGTGGATCGTGGTCGAGGAGGACGCGCTCGACCAGTGGCCCGCCGGACCGCTCGAGTCGGTCGGCCGCCCGGCGCAGCGCCTCGACGGGCTCGAGCGAGCTCGCGGGGAGGCGATCTACACGGCGGACGTCACGTTCCCCGGCCTCTTGCACACGGCGGTCGTCCGGAGCCCTTACGCGCGCGCGCGTGTCAAGCACATCGACCTTTCCCCCGCACGCGTAGCGCCCGGCGCTCGGGCCGCGCTCGGGCCCGAGGAGGCGAGCTTCCTGACCGACGAGCCGGGGTACCCCGGCGAGGCGGTGGCGGCTGTCGCGGCCGACACCTTCGCCCAGGCGCGCGCGGCCGCCGAGCTCGTCGAGATCGAGTGGGAGGTGCTCGAGCCGCTCCTCGATCCGGAGCGGGCGGTCGCGGAGGGCTCGCTCGTGAGCGACACGCGCACGTACGAGCGCGGCGACGTCGAGCGCGGCCTCGGGGAGGCCGACGTCGTCGTCGAGGCCGAGTACCGCACGCAGACCGTGCTCCACAACGCGCTCGAGACCCACGGCTCCGTGTGCCGCTGGGAGGGCGACACGCTCGAGGTGTACACGTCCACGCAGTACATCTGGGGCGTCCGCTCCGAGATCGCGGAGGAGCTGGGGCTGCCGGAGGATCGGGTGCGGGTCGTCTGCCACTTCATGGGGGGCGGCTTCGGCGCGAAGAACAGCGCCGGCGCCTACACCTTCATCGCGGCCGAGCTGGCGCGCCGGACGGGCCGGCCGGTGCGCTGCGCGCTCACCCGGCGCGAGGAGAACCAGGCGAGCGGCAACCGCAACGCCACCATCCAGCGTCTCACCGTGGGCGCCACCGCCGACGGGACGCTCACCGCACTGCGCGGCGAGTTCGTGAACGCGGTGGGCTGGGCTGGCTGGTCGGCCTCCACCGCCGGCCCGATGCAGATGCTGTACGCGTGCGAGAACGTCGCCACGGTCGAGGACGGCGCCAGGCTGAACACGCCGCCGAACGCCGCCTTCCGGGCGCCGGGCTTCGTCGAGGGCACCTTCGGGCTGGAGTGCCTGCTCGACGAGCTCGCCGCGAAGCTCGACCTCGACCCGCTCGAGCTCCGGCGGCGCAACTACGCCGACTCGGACCGGATCGACGAGCGCCCCTTCTCGTCGAAGAACCTCGCGGAGTGCTACCGCAGGGCGGAGCCCCACTGGGCGCGACGCGACGAGGTGCGCGCGCGCTCGAACGGGCCGTGGCGTCACGGCGTCGGCCTCGCGAGCCAGGTCTGGTACGGAGGAGGCGGCCCGCCGTCGTACGCGTGGATCCGGATCGGCTCCGAGGGACGGGCGCACGTGGTCACCGCGATGCAGGACATCGGCACGGGCTCGAGGACGGCCATGGCGCAGATCGCCGCCGAGGAACTCGGCCTGCCGCTCGACCGGGTCGACGTGGCGCTCGGCGACACCGCCAGGGGCCCGTTCGCCTCCATCTCGGCCGGCTCGTCGACCATCCCGTCGATGGGGCCGGCAGTGCGGGCCGCCGCCGCGGACGCGGCGCGGCAGATCCTCGAGATCGCCGCCCAGCGCTTTCATCTCGAGGAGCGCGTGCTCTCCCTGCGGGACGGCCACATCGTCTCGGCCGACGGCGGCTCGTGGCCGCTCGAGGAGATCACGGGCCTGCTCGACGACGCCCAGATCCTCGGCAAGGGAGCTCGCGGCCCGAACCCCGCCGGTATGCGGGTCCTGACCTTCGGCGTCCAGGTCGCGGAAGTCGCGGTCGACGTGGAGACGGGCGAGGTGCGAGTCGAGCGGATCGCCGCGATCCACGACGTCGGTCGCGTGATCAACCCCCTCGGGGCGTCGAGCCAGGTCGAGGGCGGGATCATCCAGGGGATCGGCCACACGCTCTCCGAGGAGCGGCTCGTCGACCCGGTGGGCGGCGCCGTCCTCACGCAGACGCTCGACGCGTACAAGCTGCCCACGATCGCCGACGTGCCGGAGATCGTCACCGAGCTCGTCGACCTGCCGGACGAGCACCTGACGAATCTCGGCTCCAAGGGACTCGGCGAGCCGCCGATCATCCCGACGGCCGCCGCGATCGCGAACGCGATCCGCGACGCGACCGGGGCCGACGTGCGCTCGCTGCCCGTCACGCGCGAGGAGATGCTGAGAGCGCTGCGGGAGGCGCGTGAGCGAGACCGCGTTGCGGCTCCTTCGACCTGAGTCGTCGGAGGCCGCGGTCGCGGCGCTCCGAGACGGCTCGGTCGCCCTCGCGGGCGGTACCGATCTCGTCGGGCTGCTCCGCGACCGGCTCGTGCGCGCCGAGACGCTCGTCGAGCTCCGTCGGGCGGTTCCACGCGGCATCGAGGGCGCGCGGATCGGGGCCGGCACGACGCTCGCCGAGCTCGAGGTGGACCCGCAGATTCCGCAAGCCCTGCGCGAGGCGTGCGCCCAGGCCGCCTCGCCGCAGCTTCGGTCCATGGGAACGATCGGGGGGAATCTGCTGCAGGCGACCCGGTGCTGGTACTGGCGGCTCGCCTTCCCGTGCTACCTGCACGGCGGCGAGCGGTGCCACGCGAGGGAGGGACAGCACCGTGAGCACGCGATCCTCGGTAACGAGCGCTGCGCCTCGGCGCACCCGTCCGATCCGGCGGCGGCGCTCGTCGCGCTGGGGGCCACGCTTCGGACGACTCAGCGCGAGTTGCCGGTGCGCGACCTCTATCGGTTGCCGACGGACGACAGGCGAGACATCGTCTCGCTCGAGCCGGGCGAGCTGATCCTGGAGCTCGACGTCCCGGCTCCGGACGCGAGCGCCTACCTCAAGGCGATGGACCGGCGCAAGTGGGCGTTCCCGCTCGTGGGTGTCGCCGCCGCGCGCTTCGGCCGCGACGTGCGGTTCGGCCTCGCCGGAGTCGCGCCCGTCCCGTGGGCCCTGGCGTCGGCAGACGAGCTCGAGCGCGCGACGCCGCTCCCCGGCACGGCGTACAAGCTGGAGATCGCAGCCGCGCTCGTGCGCCGGGCCGCCGAGGCGGTCGCGTAGGAGTGCGGCGGGCAGCCGCGCTCGTCTCCCTCCCCCTGCTCCTCGCGGCTTGCGGCGGAGACGGCTCGCAGGCCACGACCGGGGCCGCTTCCCGGCCGGGCGGCTGCGCCGACGTCGCCAAGCCCGACCCGAAGCCGAGCGGCGGCCAGGCTAGGCCGAAGACGACCCTCGACCCCTCGCGCGCGTACCGGCTCGCGTTCACGACGAGCTGTGGACGTTTCACCGTCACGCTCGACCTGCGCGCTGCGCCGAGGACGAGCGCGTCCCTCGTCTCGCTCGCCCGCAAAGGCTTCTTCGACGGCACCGTCTTCCACCGGATCGTGCCCGGCTTCGTGATCCAGGGCGGCGATCCCACCGGGACGGGCGCAGGCGGACCGGGCTACGCGACCGTCGACCCGCCGCCCGGTAGCGCGCGCTACACGAGAGGAGTGGTGGCGATGGCGAAGACGCAGACCGACCCTCCGGGCTCCGCCGGAAGCCAGTTCTTCGTCGTCACGGGCGCAGACGTCGGCCTGCCGCCGGAGTACGCCGTCGTCGGGCGCGTGACGGAAGGGCTCGCCGTCGTGCGGCGGATCGGCAGGCTCGGCGACCCGGCGACCGAGCAGCCGACGCGAGCCGTCGTCGTCGAGCACGTGGCCGTGCAGACAGGCTGAGGCCAGCGCCGTGGTCGCCGCGGTCGTGCTCGCTGCCGGAGCCTCGACCCGATTCGGGTCGCCGAAGCAGCGGCTGCTCCTCGAGCCCGTGCTCGAGCGCGTGCGAGCGAGCGCGGTCGACGGGATCCTCGTAGTCCTCGGCGCGCACGACGTCTCCACCGCGGAGCGGATCGTGCGCTGCGCGGACTGGGAGAGCGGGCCGGGCGCGTCGCTGCGCTGCGGCCTCGCGGCGCTCGACCGGGACGTCGAGGCGGCGGTCGTGGTGCTGGCCGACGGTCCGGCGCTCGCGCCCGAGGCGGTCGACCGCGTCGTCGAGGCGTGGCACGAGCGGGGCGCCGAAATCGTCGCGGCGACCTACGGCGGGATTCGCCTGCACCCCGTCCTCGTCGCGCGCTCCGCGTGGGAGCGAGTGCCGGACGCGGGTCTGCGCGAGCTCGCGGCAACCCTCGTCCCCTGCGACGACCTCACGCCGCCGGGGGACGTGGACCGGCCGAGCGACCTCCCGCAAGAGTTCCACATTCGTCACAGAGACGACACCCACCCGTGACGGTGCCTGGCACCGATGACGGACCGTCACGGATCGTTCACAGCCTTCGCCTCGCGAACGGCTCTGTCCTCCGTCGTTCCGTGCCTCGCTCGTCGCCGACCTGTTGACGCTCCGTCACAGTGCCTGGCACCGGGACGGGAGCGTGACGAAGCAGGCGACACGTCCCCGCGAGCGCGGAGCCGGGGTCTAGAAGAGCGGTGTCCGGAGCGTCGCCAGGCGTTGCCTCAGCTCGGGCGGCATCTCCTCGCTCGCCGCCTGACGAACGAAGCGCCGGAGGTGCTCCTCGAAGCGGTAGCGCTTGCGGCAGTAGGAGCAGCGGGTGAGATGCTCCTCGGCCAGCGCGCGCTCGCCCTCGCTCAGCTCACGGTCGAGGAAGGGCTGCAGCATCTCCTCGCACTTCGCGCACGGATCGACGAAGCCGTTCACGCCGTTGCCTTCAGAGCCTCGTCGGCGAGCTGCTGCTTCAGGATACGCCGGCCGCGGTGGAGCCTCGACATGACCGTTCCCAGCGGGATGTCGAGGATGTGGGCGGCGTCCTGATACGTGAAATCGCCGATGTCGACGAGGACGACCGCGTCGCGGAAGTCGTGCGGGACGGCCGCGAGCGCGCCGACGACGTTGTCCTGCGACAGCCGCTCGATCACGCGCTCCTCGTCGGCGGTCGCTCCCGACTCCTCGAGCTTGTTGTACAGGAAGTAGTCACCCTCCTCGAGCGGCTGCGTCTCGGGCGCTCGCTGAGCGCGGCGACCACGGTCGATGTTGAGGTTCGTGAGGATCCGGAGCAACCAGGCGCGCAGGTTCGTCCCCGGCTGGAACGAGCGCCAGCTGCGAAAGGCCCGGGCGTACGCCTCCTGCATCAGGTCGTCGGCCTCCTCGCGGGAGCCGGCGAGATGACGAGCCACCCTGTAGACCTGATCGGCGAGCGCAAGAGCCTCCTCCTCGAACCGCACGCGATCGCGTGCCTCGGTAGCGAGCCTGCGAGCGTCGGTCTCCGGCGAGCGGTCGCTCATCGAAGGCCACCCTAGCAAGCCCTTTTCACAGATTGTAACGTCTGCCACGGGGCCGTTGTTCCCCGCAGATCCAGGCAAGGGGTACCCGCCAGTCGACGGTCAGACGGCGCGAAGCTCGTGGAACCCGGCCCTGCTCATCGCCTCGAGCAGCGCCTCCCGGCTCGTCCGCTCCTCGTCCCACGAGAGGGCGACCTGACCCATCAGGTTCGCGTTCGCGGCCTCGAGACCGGCGTGGCCTTCGAGCGCGCCCGCGAGCCGCAGCACGCAGCGCTCGCAGCGGATGCCGTCGACCTGGATCGTCTCGCTCAGAACCGCCACGGGCCTAAAGCGATCGTAGCGAGCGCTCCACGAGCTCTGCGCAGAGCTCGTCGAGCCCGCGGCTGCGCCCGATCTCGAGCTGGCGGTCGGCCTCGCAGCGGCTCGGCTCCAGCACGCCCAGCAGCTTCGCGGAGCCGAGCTTGCGCGCGGCCGGCCGGACGAGCGCGAGCAGCTCCTCGGCGAGCTCCGGCACGGCGACCGCCCGGTCGCCGGCGGGATGGATCAGCTCTGCCCTCGTCCCGAAGCGAAGCGCCGCCCAGCGGTTCTGGGCGTAGTCCCCGCGGCGGGCGGGATCGACCGGAG
>JBBSIG010000127.1:0-7528 GCA_038232215.1 Gaiellales bacterium
CCGGGAGCAGGGCCGGGGCGGCCGCATCGTCAACTTCACCTCGCAGGGCTGGTGGACGGGCGGCTTCGGCGGGTCGGTCGTCTACGCGGCGAGCAAGGGAGGGATCGTCTCGATGAGCCGCGGGCTCGCGCGGACGCTCGCCCCCGACGGCATCACGGTCAACACCGTCTCTCCCGGCGCCGCAGACACGCCGATGATGCGAAGCGGCTCTACGCAGCAGGACCTCGACAACTTCGTGAAGATGATCCCGCTCGGGCGGATGGCGGAGCCCGCCGAGCTCGCCGGCATCGTCGTCTTCCTGGCCTCGGAGCACGCGGCCTACATCACCGGCGCGACGATCAACGTCAGCGGCGGCCAGATCATGTACTGAGGCCCGTACGGACGCGACGCACCCGACGCCGTTCGAGCTGGCCGCGTTCCCGCGCGAGCTGACCGGCGCCGACCGGCGGGCGGCGATCGAGGCCTGGGGCGCGTTCGCCGACCTGAAGTCGCTCCTCGCCGCCCTCTTCGCCGGCTCGACGCTCGCTCTCGACGGACCTGACGGGCCTGGACGGATCGGGGACGTACGTCCCCATCGGCTACGCGCTCTGCTCGCAGACCCGCGTGCTCGAGGTGTACGACGACGTGATGGAGATCATGGGCGGCGACGCGACGCGGATCCTGCCGGCTCACGATCCGGGCACGTGGGCGCGGCACCCGTCGCGCGACGTGGCGCCCGGCCTCGCACTCGCCGAGGTGCACCTCGCGGCCGGCGAGCGCTCCCGGCTCGAGGCGCCCGGGTAGCCGGTCGAGAGCTCACGCCCAAAAACGCGAGCATGGCTCGGCGAGCGGTCGGTTCTGCGACGAGCTCTACGCGGCGAGCGTCTGTCCGTGGCGCTCGAGCTTCGAGATCTCGCGGGCCAGAGCCTCGATCCGGTCGTAGTCGGCGACGACGAGGGGCTCCGAGAGGCGGCCGTCCGAGACGACGTGAACGCGGTCCGCCGCGTCGAAGACCTCCGTCACCTCGGTGCAGAACATGACGACGGCGTTTCCCGTCTCCGCGAAGCCGCCGAGCAAGCGGTAGATCTCGGCCTTGCTCTGGATGTCGACGCCTCGGGTGGGCTCCTCGAGGACGAGCAGGCGCGGGCGCTTCGCCATCGCAGAGGCGATCGCGACCTTCTGCTGGTTGCCGCCCGAGAGCGACCGGATCGCCTGCGCGATCGAGCGGCACTTGACGAGAAATCGTCCGGCCGCGTCGCGCGCGAGACGCGCTATCTGGCGCGGGCGCAGGACGACGCTGCCGTAGGCGATCTCCGGGCCGAGCCTGACGATGATGTTCTGGCCCACGGCGAGATTCGTGAACAGGCTGAGCTCTCGCGTCGCCGAGACGTAGGCCGTGCGGCGGCGCACGGGCCGATCCCCGGCGGCCCCGTCGACCTCGATCGTCCCCTGCGTCCGCTCGAGACCGGCGAACGAGCGCAGCAGCTCGCGCCCGCCGGAGCCCTCGACCCCCACGAGGGCGACGATCTCGCCGCTTCGGACCGTGACGGCGATGTCGCTGAAGCGGCCGTCGCGGTGCGTCCAGCCGGAAACCCGCAAGATCGCGCGGCTCCCGTCGCTCTCGCGCTCGCTGGGGCGGACGGCCCGGGCGTCGTCGACCGCTCGCTCGGCGTGCTCGGCTTCCACCACGAGCTCGTGCGCGATCGCCTCCTGTGTCAACCGGACACCTTCGAGCAGGGCCGTCTCGCGACCGTCGCGGATGATGGCGACGCGCGCCGTGTGCGCGACGAGATCGCTCAGCCGATGCGAGACGAGCATGACGATCCGACCGGCGTCGGCGAGCCGGTGCAGCTCACGGAAGAGCTCGCCCGACTCCTCCTGGGTGAGCGCCGAGTTCGGCTCGTCGAAGAGGAAGATGCGCGCGTCCCTCGCGAGGGCGCGCGCGATCTCGGTCCGTTGCTGGACCGCGAGCGTGCACAGGCTCAGGGGCCGCCTTGCGCTCGACCCGATCCCGAGCTCGTCCATGAGCGCCCGGTCTTCCCGGCGCAGCCGGGGTCGAAGGACATGCGTGCCCTCCCGTCCTACGAGCAGGTTCTCGGCGACGCTCAGGTTCGGAAAGAGGGCCGGCTCCTGGTGCACGACCGCGACCCGGTGGGCCGCGAAGGAGGGCGACCACGGCTCGCCGCCGACGAGGATCTGGCCGTCGTCCGCGACCTCCTCACCCGCCAGGATCTTGATCAACGTGCTCTTTCCGGCGCCGTTCGGGCCCGCGATGCCGAGCACCTCGCCGGACTCTGCCGAGAGGCTCAGGCCGTCGAGTGCGCGCGTGTCCCCGTAGGCCTTGCGCAGACCACGGATCTCGATGCCGAAGCGCTGCGACTCGGCGGGCGGGCTCATGCCGTCCGCGTCTGGAGCTTCGTCGCGAAGAGGTCGAGCGCGACGGCGCAGATCGTGACGATGCCGAGGAACATCTGCTGCGCGAACGGGCCGACGGCAAGCAGCGCCAACCCGGTCGTGAGCGTGGCCAGGAGGAGCGCGCCGCCGAGCGTCCCGACCACGGTGCCCCTCCCGCCGGCCAGGCTCGCTCCGCCGATGATCACCGCGGCGAAGACGGGGAAGGTCGACGAGAGCCCGATGTCCGGCTGCACCGTCTGGATGAACGAGAAGTCGAGCATCCCGGCGGCGGCCGCGAGGACGCCGCAGAGGACGAACGCGAGGATCTTGTAGCGCCGGACGGGGAGGCGCGCCAGCGTCGCGGCCGCTGGGTTGCCGCCGATCGCGATCAGACGGAAGCCGAAGAGCGAGCGGTGCAGGAGGAAGCCGACGACGAGCGCGAGCCCGAGCATCCAGAAGATCTCGAGCGAGAGCTGGTGGCTGCCGACCTGCTTCGTCAGCCCCGTGAAGAACGACAGCTCCGACTTCGGGACCTCGTGCCCCGTCGGCGGGTACGCGGGGTTGAACGTCGACGAGTTCGAGACATACAGCGAGAAGCCGTAGAGCAGGTTGTAGGTGCCGAGCGTGACGATGAACGACGGAATCCTCAGCATGGTCACGAGCAGGCCGTTGAAGACTCCGACGGCGGCACCGATCGCCAGCGCGATCAGGATCGCGAAGTAGATGTCGACGCCGTGCAGGATCCACATCACCGCGAGCGAGTTCGCCGCGATGCCGTACGTCGCCGCGAACGAGAGGTCGATCTCGCCGACGACGATGACGAGGGTAAGACCGAGAGCCATGATCGCGACGGAGGCCATCGCCCGGAGCACCGAGACGAGCACGTCGACGGTCAGGAACGCCGGCTGCAGGTACGAGAAGATCGCGCCGACGACGAGGATCGCGACGAAGAGGCCGCCGAGCCGCAGGCCGAGCTCGAGCGTGGCCCGGCCGGCGAGCGCGAGGCGGGAGGACTTCGGGACGGTGGCGGCCGCGCCGCCCGACGGTGTGAGGTCCGTGGCCATTCGCTGCGGTCGGAGAGTAAGCCACGAGGCGCCGCGTGCGGGCGGCGCCTCGTGGCTCGCGACGGGTGGTGGGCCCCTACCCGCCCAGGATCTTGTTCAGATCGGCGCGCGTCTTCGCGACGTCCTTCTTCAAGACGGGCTTCAGCACCTGCGTGTTCGGCAGGATCTTGCCCGTCTTCAGGAACGCCGCGCACGCCCTGGCGCCGAACCCGGCCTGCTCGGCCCAGCGCTGGTCGAGCGTCGCGACCTGGATCCCCTTCTCGATGTAGTCGAGGTTCGCCTTGGAGACGTTCCAGCCGATCGTGTAGACCTTGCCGTCGCGGCCGAGGTCGGTGATCGCCTTGTCGATGTGCTCGGCGCCGATGTCGACGTTCTCGACGAACTGCACGTCGGGATGCGCGAGGAGGAACGCCTTCGCGGAGTCGTACGTCTTGCCCGGGTCGTAGGAGGTGTTGAGCGCGTTCGACTGCGTGTTGACGAACTTGGCGTCCGGAATCGCCTTCTTGATCGTCTCCACGAAGTACTTCATCCGGCCCTGCGCCCAGAACTGGCTGGGATCGCCGCCGGAGACCGCGAACACCTTGAGCTTCTTCTTGTTCGCCTTCATCCACGCCAGGACGACGTTGGCGGCAGTGGCTCCTTCCTTCTTCGGCACCTGCGTGAAGTTCGTGAACTCGTGGCCGCGCGACGTCACACCGACCGTGAAGACAGGGATGCCCTGCGCGATCATCTTGTTGGTGATGGCGGTGAAGCCGTCCGAGGTAGCCGGCTCGATCGAGATGCAGTCCACGGCCCGGGCCGCGAGCTTCGCCTCGATCTGCGAGTTCTGCTTGTTCACGTCGTTCTGTACCGGGGCGATGATCGATCCACTCATCGGATAGACCTTCTGCCCCGCCGCGAGCCCTTCCTTGTGCCCCTGCTGGTACTGCTGCGAGAAGAGCGGGATGCCAGAGGCCTGGTACGAGAAGACGTAGTTGATCTTCTGCCGCTTCTGCACCTTCGCGGCGATCTTCGGGTTCAGCTTGAACGTCCCCCAGCTGCGCTTGACGACGTACGGCGGCTTGCTCGGGAACGCCGTCGTCGCGGCGAACGCCGCGGCGCCTGCGACGAGCGCTCCCACGACGGCGAGCGCCAGGAGCTTGTACGCGTTCTTCATTGGACTCCCTCCGAGACGACGAGGACGCGAGACGGCGCGTCAGAACCTCGCGAGTATCGAAGATGACGCAGATTCTGTCAACGGTTCCGGAAACGATTGTTGCCCGGCAGCGCGCCCCCGATTCAGGCCTCACGTCTCCCGGACAGCAGCCAGCCGGGGGCGCTGCCGATGCCCTGGATGGTCCAGCCACCGTCGGCGCCGATCGCCTGGCCCGTGACGTAGGCGGCGTCGTCGCCGGCCAGGAAGCAGACGACCCGCGCGATCTCGGCGGGGTCGGCGAGCCGTCCGAGCGGAACGCGCTCGAGCATCCAGTCCTCCTGCAGCGAGCCGTCCTCGAGCGCCTGCTCGACGAGACCGGTGCGCGTGAAGCCCGGGCAGACGGCGTTGACGCGGATGCCGCGCGGGGCCAGCTCCACCGCCAGCACCTGCGTCAGGCCGATCAGGCCGGCCTTCGCCGCCGTATAGGCTCCGCGGCCGGGGAGGCCGAGAAAGGCGGCTGCCGAGGCGACCGTGACGATGGCGCCGTCGCGGGCGAGGCGCGGGATCGCCGCGGAGCTGCACGTGAAGGCGCCGGTGAGGTTCGTCGCGAGCACGGCCGACCAGTCCTCGCCCGTCTGCTCGCCCGCGACCCCGACGCGCTGGATGCCGGCGTTGTTGACGAGCACGTCGAGGGACGGGAGGTCGGCCAGGGCCGCCTCCACACCGCCCCGATCCGAGACGTCGGCCTGGCGGTAGTCGACCCCTTCGCGCGGGTCCGAGGGCTCGAGCAGGTCGAGCGCGACCACGTGCCGGGCGCCGCGCTCCAGGAAGGCCGCGCAGACCGCGTCGCCGATCCCGCGGGCGCCGCCGGTAACGACCGCGGTCCGTCCCTCGAGCGCGGCCGCGCTCATGGGCCCGCGTCGACCCGCGCGACGGCATAGCGGCCCAGATCGAGCACGAGCGTCCCGTCGGGCGCCTCGACCTCCCGCCCGCTCGAGCGGAACCTCTCCGGGTCCGCCACGGCGAGCGCACCGGTCTCCTCGTCGAGTATGCGCACGCGGACGCGGCCCGCGGGCAGGCCGGCCAGGGAGACGCTCCGCCGCCGCGGGGTGAGATTTGCGAGAAGGACGCGCAGCGCTTCGCCCGAGCGAACCGCGAGCGCCTCGACCGCGAGCGGATCGCTCGAGCGAGCGTCGACGAGGTCGCCCTGCTTGCAGTCGGCGAGGTCGGCGAAGACGTGGTACAGCGGGTAGACGTCGCCCGGCCGTGAGGGAAACAGCTCCGGGCGCGGCGGCCCCTCGTCGCGCTCGACCACGCCGAGCCAGCCCGTCGTCTCGTAGTAGGTCGCGGCGGAGACACCGCTCTCCGCCAGGTGCTTCACGCTGCCGAGCGTCCAGCCGGCGGCCAGGAGCGAGGCCTGCCGCACGTCGACCCGCGGTGGAAGCGCACCGGGCTCCGGCGGGCCTGCGGGGTACGGCCCTGCACGAGCCGCGAGCGTCACAGGGCCGACGAGGATGGGGAGATCGCCGCTGAAGGAGCGCGCCGTCCGCACCGTATCGGCCTGCGCCTCGAGGTTCTCGACCAGCGAGAGGCTGTCGGCCGCGTGCACCTGCGGGTTGATCGAGTAGACGACGGCGTCCATGGCCTCGACCTCGGGACGGTCGCGATTGAGCTCGGCGAAGAAGCGATCCGTGCCGCCGGCGAAGGGCACGTCTCCGGTCAGCGGTCGCAGTCGCTCGCGGGCGAGTCGAACGAGACCGCCGGGCGTGCAGCCGCTGACGACTGTGAACCCGCTCTCGGCGGCGAGGACGAGCACGCGTGCGAGCCGGGCGTCGAGCGAGCCCAGAGCGTCGGCGACTGTGGCCAGCTCCGCCTCGGCCTCCTCGCCGAGGAAGAGTGCGAGCTCGAGCGGTGCGGAGAGCGCCTCGCTCGTCTCGACGGCCGACCGCAGCTCGTCGGAGAACGACGGCTCGCCGGGCGCGAGGTCGGCGCGAACGTGATCGGGCCCGAGGACGCTCAGCAGTCGCCGCTCGCGATCGGAGAGAGCCGCTCCGTCACTCGCGACGCACAGACCGAGCGGCGGTAGAGGCAGTCCGAGCGGGCGCCCCAGCTCGACACCGAGCTCCTCGCGGGGAGCGGCCGGGAGCTCTGCCGCGGCGAAGAAGATGGAGACGCGCTGCTGCAGGCGCTGACCCGTCGCCGCGTCGAAAGGCCACGGCTCGGCGATCGGAGTGCCGTAGCTCTTGTAGTTGCCGTCCGTCCAGTTGCGGTGATCCTGCAGCTCGAACAGGTCGCCCTCGAAGCCGAGCTGCACCTCGAGCCCGTCGTCGAGCTCGATCGCGAGCCGGTCGAACGGCGGCGAGAGCGCGGTCAGCCGGCCGTCGACGACGCGTTGGGGATCGATCTCGACGGGGAACACGTCCGAGCTGTCACCGCCGGGCGTTCGCGCGGTGTAACGCCGGCCCACGCACGAGCCCGACGCGTGGTGCACGTTGAAGCCGATCTTCGCGTAGCGAAACGGCTGCCCCGCGACCCCGTCCATCGCATAGGTGATCCGTCCGTCCGGCGCGCCGACGATCGACCCGGTCCAGCGAAAGTCGATCGCCTCGTAGAGGTGGTGGGCCTCGAAGGAGACCGAGAAGCGGTCGGGGCTCGCGTCGATGCGCAGGTTCGCCACCCGGGCGGGGATCGTGTTCCACACCTCGTCCCGAACCGCGACGTAGACACGCTGGACGAGCTCGACACCACCGAGCCGGACTCTCCGCAGGTTGGCGCCGTGCAGCTCCGCCGTGACCGGCCCCGCGCGCAGCTCGCGGGGCACCTCGCCCGGCTCGTCCGGGACGAGGAGCGGGTAGGACGCCGCCGAGACCATCGGAGCGAGCATCCCCGGTAACGATTCCGGCGTCAAGTCCCCGGCGCCGAGGAGCGCCGGACGGGGTCAGACACCGTCGCGAAC
>JBBSIG010000128.1:0-7520 GCA_038232215.1 Gaiellales bacterium
CGACGGCCCTCGACGACTGCTCTCCCTCGACCGCAGCGTCACGGTCTGGCCGTAAGGAGCCTCGGAGACCATGGACATCGTCATCCGCGCCGCGGTCGCGTTTCTCTTCGTCCTCCTGCTGACGCGCGTCGTCGGACGCCGCGAGCTCAGCACGATGGAACCGTTCGACGTGATCATGCTCGTCATGCTGGGCGATCTCGTCCAGCAGGGCGTCACGCAGAACGACTTCTCCGTGACGGGGCTCGTGCTGGCCGGCGGAACGATCGGGATCCTGACGGTGGCGACGTCGTATGTCGGCTTCCGCTTTCGGCGGCTTCGCCCGGTGCTCGAGGGCGAGCCGGTGATCGTCGTCGACGACGGCAAGGTGATCGAGGGAAACCTGCGCCGGGAGCGCATCACGGTGGACGAGCTCGCCGCCGCTGCGCGCAAGCAGGGGATCGGCTCGTTCGAGGACGTCCGCTGGGCCGTCCTCGAGACGAGCGGCGACATCACGTTCATCGAGCAGGGGTGATGGTCGCCTCTCTCGTCGCGGGAGCGGCCGCCCGGCTGCCTCGACGGGCGACGAGCCCGGCGGAGCCGGGTCGCCGGTGACCCTCTACCTGACCGAGGCGGACGTCGAGGCGCTGGTCGGGCCCGAGGACGCGCTCGAGGCCGTGGAGGGCTCCCTCAGGCGGCTGGCGGCAGGAGAGGTGGAGACCTTGTCCCGCCGGCGCCTCGAGCTCGAGGGCGGGCAGTTCGCGCTCATGGCAGCGGTCGACGCCGGCCTCGGCTTCGCCGGCCTCAAGTCCTACACGTGGCTCCCAGGCGGCACGCCGTTCGTCGTCTGTCTCTTCCGCACCGACGCGCCCGAGCTCACCGCGGTCATCGAGGCCGACCGGCTGGGTCGGCTCCGCACGGGGGCTGCGAGCGCCGTGGCAGCGCGGTACCTCGCCCGCGACGGAGCCTCCTCCCTGGGCGTCATCGGCTGCGGCCGGCAGGCCGAGAGCCAGGTGGCGTGCATCCGCGCGGCGGTGCCCGCGATCGAGCACGTGGTGGCGTACTGCCGAAGTCGCGATCGATTGACCGCGTTCTGCGAGCTCACGGGGGCCGAGCCGGCGGAGACCCACCGGGACGCCGGTGAGCAGGACGTGGTGGTGACGGCGACGACCTCGCGAGATCCGGTTCTCCGCGGAGAGTGGTTACGCGAGGGCGCGCTCGTGTGCGCCATCGGCGCGAACGACCTCGGCGCCAGGGAGCTCGACAACGTCGTGCTCGAGCGGGCGCAGTTCGTTTGCTGCGACTCCCGCGAGCAGGCGCGGCTCGAGGCAGGCGACCTCGTCGAGCCGATCGAGCGGGGAGTGCTCGACTGGCTCGAGGTGCACGAGTTGCAGGACGTCGTCGCCGGCGAGGTCAGCGGGCGCGCCCGCCGAGAGGACGTCGTGCTCTTCAAGTCGACCGGCATTGCCCCCTGGGACGTGTCGCTGGGGGTGGCCGTGCTCGAGCGAGCACGTGAGCGCGGCGTCGGGCGCGAGCTCTAGCGCCCAGAGCCTCTCCGGAGCTAGGAGCCCTCGGCCGGAAGCTGCTGCTTGGCGGCCTCCGCGGTGTCCTGGCCGAGCGCGCGAATCACCTCAGGTCGGTCGAGCAACCTCGTCTGCTGCTGGGGCGTCAGCCGGTTCTGGACGTAGCGGTCGTCGAGGATCTCGCCGACTGAGCGGCCCCGGCTGTGCTCGCGGATGAGATACGCCGCGACCAGCTCCTCCTGCGACGAGCGCGCGAAGAGGAAGGAGAACGGATTTCGAAGGAGGTTCTTGAGATCGGCGATGTCGCCGAGGATCTTACGCCGCGCGGAGCCTCCGACGCTAGCCGCCCGCTCGTCCGGCCGGCCACTCGAGGTCTGCGTTCGGGATCGGGTCGCCATGCGGGTCGTGCGTGGGAAAGCCGAGTGCCCGGTCGATCCTGGCCTCGAGCTCCTCGGAGATCACGTGCTCGAGCTTGTCCGCCTCGTCGTGGACGTCGTCGACGTGGAGCCCGAGCGTCTCGGCGAGGTAGAGCTCGAGCAGGCGGTGATGCCGGATCACCTCGACCGCCACCCGCTCGCCCGCCTCGGTGAGCGCGACCCCCCGATACGGCGCGTGCTCTGCGAGCTCGAGCGCCGCGAGCTTCTTCACCATCGCGCTCGCCGAGGCGGGTGCCACCCGTTGGCGTCTGGCGAGCGCGGTGACCGTCACCCGGCCACCCTCGGCGTGCAGGGTGTAGATCTGCTTGAGGTAGTCCTGAATCGAGCCGGTGAGCGCGGGCCGCGTCACGCGAGTGAGTGTACGGCGACGCCTCTCCGCTGCCGACGGACGGCTCCGCTCTCTCCGCGGCACGCTGCTAGCGTGGACCCGGATGCTGATCAGACTCGGCCACAGCCCCGATCCCGACGACGCGTTCATGTTCTGGGCCCTTACGTCGGGGGCGGTGGACACGCGGGGATTCGAGTTCGAGCACGTCCTGCGCGACATCCAGACCCTGAACGAGTGGGCGACCGAGGGGCGCCTCGAGGTGACGGCGCTGTCGCTCCACGCGTACCCGCTCGTCCAGGAGACCTACGTCCTGCTGCCCCACGGGGCCAGCATGGGCTCGGGATACGGGCCGATCGTCGTCGCGCCCGAGCCTCTCTCGCGCGAGCGGCTCCGCGAGGTCGAGATCGTCGTGCCCGGGCGGATGACCACCGCGTTCCTCGTCCTCAAGCTGTACCTGGGTGGGGACTTCCACTTCCGTGAGGCCCCGTTCGACGAGATCCTCGACGAGGTCAAGTCGGGCCGCGCGGCCGCCGGTCTTCTGATCCACGAGGGGCAGCTCACGTACGAGGCGGAGGGGCTCGCGAAATCGGTCGACCTCGGCGAGTGGTGGCTGCTCGAGACCGGGCTTCCGCTCCCTCTCGGCGTGAACGTGGCCCGCCGGGACCTCGGCGAGAGCTCGTTGCGCGAGCTCTCGGACGTGCTGCGCGACTCGATCCGGGCCGGGCTCGAGAACCGCAACGACGCGATGGACTACGCGGTCCGCTTCGGGCGCGGGCTCGACCGCGGCCTGGCCGACCAGTTCGTCGGCATGTACGTGAACGAGCTGACGTGCGACTACGGCGACGAGGGGAGACAGGCGGTGCGGGAGCTGCTCGACCGGGCGGAGGCGATCGGCGCCTACGACGCTCCGGTGCGGGTCGAGTTCGTGAGCTGACGGCTACGCTGGCGGCGTGGGACGCGCCGTCATCCTCTCTGCCGTGCGCACCCCCGTCGGCCGCTACGGCGGCGCTCTGGCCGGTGAGCGGCCCGACGATCTCGCGGCGCTCGCGGTCGCCGCGGCCGTCGAGCGCGCGGGTGTGCCGGCGGACGAGATCGAGGACGTCTACCTCGGCTGCGCCAACCAGGCCGGCGAGGACAACCGCAACGTCGCGCGCATGGCCGCGCTCCTGGCGGGACTCCCCGAGTCCGTCGCCGGGGTCACGCTGAACCGGCTCTGCGCATCGGGTCTCTCGGCGGTCGTGTCGGCGTGCCACGCCGTGGCGGCCGGGGACGGCGATCTCTTCGTGGCGGGCGGGGTGGAGTCGATGAGCCGGGCGCCGCTCGTCATGGCGAAGCCGGACCGAGCCTTCCCGCGCGGCGACCAGGTCGTCTACGACACGACGCTCGGCTGGCGCTTCCCGAACGAGCGGCTCGCCGAGCGGTTCCCGCTCGAGTCGATGGGCGAGACGGGCGAGAACGTCGCCGAGCGCTTCGGGGTCGCGCGTGAGGATCAGGATGCGTTCGCGCTCCGATCCCAGCAGCGGTGGGCGGCGGCCGACGCCGCGGGTCGCTTCGATGTGGAGCTCGTCGCGGTAGGCGACGGGGTAGGAGACGAGCATCCGCGGCCGGACACGAGCGCCGAGCGGCTCGCGGCGCTGAAGCCCGCGTTTCGCAGAGACGGCTCGGTCACGGCAGGCAACTCGAGCGGCATCAACGACGGCGCGGCAGCGCTCGTGGTCGCGAGCGAGGAGCGGGCGCGGGAGCTCCGAGCTGCGCCGCTCGGCCGCTTCGTGGCGAGCGCCGTCGCGGGCGTCGACCCGCGAGTGATGGGCATCGGACCCATCCCGGCCGTGCGGAAGGCGCTGCGGCGCGCCGGGCTCGGTGTGGACGAGCTCGACCTCGTCGAGCTGAACGAGGCCTTCGCCTCCCAGAGCCTCGTCGTGCTGCGCGAGCTCGGCCTCGATCCCGACCGCGTCAACGTGAACGGGGGTGCGATCGCGCTCGGCCATCCGCTCGGCATGAGCGGTGCCCGGCTCGTGGTGACGCTGCTGCACGAGCTCGCGCGGCGTGGGGGCCGGTACGGGCTTGCGACCCTCTGCGTCGGGGTCGGCCAGGGGCAGGCAGCGCTCTTCGAGCGAGCCGGGTAGCCGGGCGTCCGCACGCGGCGAGTGGCCTCGATCCCGCGCGGCGGGCGGGGCCCGAGGAGTGCGAGGGAAACGGCACAGAGTCGCCACTCCGCGGTGACACGCGCGGCACGCCTCCAGCACTAGGCTCGTGGGAGGGGCGCGGTCAGTGGGGTCCCCAGCTGACGCGCCTACCGTTATCGTCTCGTGAGATGGCGGTCGCGACGGAGCGCGAGTACGGGCTGTTCATCGACGGGGAGCTCGTGGAGCCGGCCTCCGGGGAGCTCCGAGAGCTCGTGGAGCCGGCCACAGGGGACCCGCTCGGCAAGGCCGCGCTGGCCGGCGAGGCGGATGTCGACCGCGCTGTCGAGGCCGCGCGGGCCGCGCTCGCGGGCCCCTGGGGACGGACGCCGCCGACCGAGCGCTCACGGCTGCTGCACGCGCTCGCCGACGCGCTCGCAGCGAATCGGAAGGAGCTCGCAGAGCTCGAGGCTCGCAACGTCGGCAAGGCGATCTCGTCGGTCAAGGCGGAGCTTCACCAGGCGACCGAGAACTTCCGCTTCTACGCGTCCGCGCTCGGCTCGATCGCCGGCCGCTCGAACCCGCTCGGCGGCTCGCTCCTCTTCTACTCGCTCAAGGAGCCGGTCGGCGTGGCGGGCCAGATCGTCCCTTGGAACTACCCGCTGATGATGGCGACGTGGAAGCTCGCCCCGGCGCTCGCCGCAGGTTGCGCCGTCGTGCTGAAGCCCGACCCCGCGACGCCGCTGACCGCGCTGCGGCTGGCCGAGCTCGCGACCGAGGTCGGGATCCCGGCCGGTGTCCTCAACGTCGTCCCCGGCGACGGGCCGACGACCGGGGCCTACCTCGTCCGGCACCCGCTCGTCGACAAGGTCGCCTTCACGGGCTCGACGAGGACGGGCGGCGAGGTGATGCGGCTCTGCTCGCAACCCATCAAGCGCCTGATCCTCGAGCTCGGCGGCAAGAGTCCGAGCATCGTGTTCGCGGACGCCGACCTCGAGGACGCCATCCCGAGCTCGGCCTGGTCGATCTACTACTCGGCCGGACAGAGCTGCGAGGCGCGATCGCGCATTCTCGTCGAGCGGTCTCTCCACGACGAGTTCGTCTCTCGCTTCGCCGACGCTGCCGGCCGCCTCAAGGTCGGCGACCCGCTCGATCCGGACACGCAGATGGGCTCCCTGATCTCCTTGACTCACCGTGACAAGGTGCACGCGCTCGTCGAGCAGGGTCGTGCGGAGGGAGTCGAGGTCGTTGCCGGCGGAGCGCCGACGGAGGGCCGAGGCGCCTTCTATCCCCCCACGGTGCTCGCGGGCGTCGAGAACCGGATGGCCGTCGCGCAGGAGGAGATCTTCGGTCCGGTCGTGACCGTCATCCCGTTCGAGGACGAGAAGGACGCGGTCCGGATCGCGAACGACGTCAGGTACGGGCTGATGGCGACGGTCTGGACGGGCGATCCCGCCCGCGGGCACCGGCTCGCCGCGAGGATCAAGGCCGGTACGGTGGGGATCAACATGCCGTACACGGCCTTTCCCGGGATCCCCTTCGGGGGCTACAAGCAGTCGGGGTTCGGCCGGGAGCTCGGGCTCGAGACGCTCGACGCGTACCTCGAGACGAAGAGCGTCCTGGTCTCGACCAGCCCGAAGCCGGCGAATCCTTTCGGCCTCTAGGTCTCGGGCGCTGCTCGCGTGAGCGCCGATTCGGGTGAGCTCCTCGGGGGGAGAAGGGCAGGGTGCGCCTCTATCCCGACATCCCGTCGCGGCGAATCTCGGTGCTCGCGCGAGACGCGCTCGTGCTGCTCCTGCTTCTCCTCTTCGCGTGGCTCGGGCTCCGCGTGCACGACGCGGTCGACCAGCTGGCCGTGCTCGGACGCGGGGTGCGACGGGTGGGAGACTCGGTGCCTCTCGTCGGCGGCTCCATCTCCGACCTCGGCCGTGACGGCGAGGACGGCGTTCACCGGCTCGCGAACCTGCTCGGGCTCCTGACCTTCCTGCTCCCGGCGGTGCTCCTGCTCGTGAACGCGCTGCCGCCACGGCTCGCGCTCGTTCGCCGCCTCACCGCGGCGTCCCGCGTGCTCGAGGGCGGCGACGAGGCGGAGAGGCGCCGTCTGGTCGCGATGCGGGCAGCCTTCTCGCTGCCGTACGGTCAGCTGCTCGAGTACACGCGGGACCCGCTCGGCGACCTCGCGGCCGAGCGCTACGACGGGCTCGTCGCAGCCGCGCTCGACGATGCCGGGCTCCGGGCCGAGTGACCGGCGAGGCGCGTGCAGCGGAGCCGGCGGCGGAGTGCATCGAGCGGCTCTTCGAGCTCGGCGACCGGCCGGCGCTCGGCCCGGCCGAGCAGCGGGCGCACGAGCTCGTGGGGGACTGGATGGAGGCGGGCGGTCTCGACGTGGTGGTCGACGGAGCGGGCAACCTGCTCGGACGGACGCTGGCGTTCTCGCCGCGGCCGGCGTCGCCTCGGCGCTGCTCTTCGTCCGCAGTCTCGGAGGCGGTATCAGCCACTCGCCGGAGGAGCGGACGAGCGCCGAGGACGTCGGCCTCTGCATCGACGTGCTCGCGGCCGCGCTGGCGCGGGTCGCCGGCGGTCGCGTCGTCACGTGCCTCGCGCGCGGGAATATCGGTTACGAGAACGCAGTTCCTACGGCTGGCGAACCCACGATTGAGGAGCAGGTGAGATGAAGCTCGAGGGACTCCACCACATCACCGCAGTTACCGCAGACGCGCCCGGCAACGTCGACTTCTACGCGCGGGTGCTCGGTCTGCGCCTGGTCAAGAAGACTGTCAACCAGGACGATCCGACCGTCTACCACCTCTTCTACGCGGACGAGCACGGCGACCCTGGCAGCGACCTCACCTTCTTCGAGTACCCCGGCGCCCGACGGGGGCGTGCGGGGGCGGGGATGGTGCACCGGATCGTCTGGCGGGTCGGCTCGCAGGAGGCGCTCGACTTCTGGGCGGAGCGACTCGGCGGCGAGGGTGTCACCGTCGGCCGCGCGGAGGGGCGGCTCCGCTTCGCCGACCCGGAGGGGCTCGAGCACGAGCTCGCCGTCGTCCAGACGCAGGACGAGCCGCTCGTCGCCGAGCACCCCGAGATCCCGTCCGGCCTAGCTCTTCAGGGCTTCGACGGCGTTCGCGCC
>JBBSIG010000129.1:0-7482 GCA_038232215.1 Gaiellales bacterium
GAGCTGTTCCGGCTCGGCCTCGACTACTTCACCCACGACAAGGAAGGCGTCGACATGACGTGGGACGAGGGGACGCCGACGATCGGACGCGTCTTCTCGAAGCGGCTGGAGGAGGTGCTCGGGCCGGCGCGCGGGCCGGGCTCCGAGCTTGGCCGGCTCCACGAGGACGTCGCCGCCGCGCTGCAGGCGATGCTCGAGGAGGCGTACCTGCACCTCGTCGAGGCGCTCTGGGAGCGGACACGGCTCCCTGCCCTCTGCCTCGCGGGCGGAGTCGCCCTGAACGCGGTCGCGAACGGGCTGATTCGCCCGCGGACGCCGTTCGAGGAGGTGTACGTCCAGCCCGCGGCGGGCGACTCCGGCACCGCCGTCGGAGCGGCGTACTTCGTCTGGAACCAGAGGCTCGGCCGCCCGCGCGGCTTCGTGATGGAGCACGCGTACACCGGCCCGGAGTACTCCGACGACGAATGCGTGGCCGCCCTCGCCGGGGCGGGGCTCGCGGGCGAGCGGCTCGACGACGAGGCGCTCTTCCCGGCGGTGGCCGAGCGGATCGCCGCGGGGGACGTGATCGGGTGGTTCCAGGGCCGGATGGAGTTCGGCCCGCGCGCGCTCGGCAACCGCTCGATCGTCGTCGACCCGCGGCGGCCGGACATGAAGGACGTCCTGAACGCACGGATCAAGCACCGCGAGCCCTTCCGGCCGTTCGCGCCGTCGATCCTGGCCGAGGCGACGGGCGACTGGTACGACCAGGACTACACCTCGCCCTTCATGGTGCTCGTGTACACGACGCGCGAGGACAAGCGCGACCGGATCCCGGCCGTCAACCACGTCGACGACACCGGGCGCCTGCAGACGGTCGAGCGGCGCGTGGCGCCGCGGTACTGGCGCCTGATCAAGGAGTTCGAGGGACTGACCGGCGTGCCCGTCCTCCTCAACACCTCGTTCAACGAGAACGAGCCGATCGTGATGACGCCCGAGCAGGCGGTCGAGACCTTCACGAAGACCCGGATGGACGTGCTCGTGCTCGGCAACCACGTCGTCCGCCGCGAGCCCTCCGCGTAGATTCGTCCCGGCGAGCCGCGTCCAGGGCGAGCCATGTCCAGCGCCCTGGGGCCTGGACGGGTCTTCCGGGGACAGGTCGCGGGCCTGCGGCTACCCGTTCCGCCGCACTCGGGAGCCCGGCCGTCCGTTCGAGGCACGTCCAGCGCCCTGGGGCGAGGTCAGGTCCGGCTCGGACGGAGCGCGTCCTCGTAGGCCGCGAGCGTCGCCTCGGTCGCGGCGCGCCACGAGAAGCGCTCGCGGACGCGCTCGCGGGCGGCCGCCCCCATCCGCGCGCGGAGCGCCGGGTCGCCGAGGAGCCGCTCGAGCGCGGCGCGCAGCGCCGCGACGTCGCCGGGCGGCACGAGGAGGCCCGTCTCGCCCTCGACGACGAGGTCGAGCAGGCCGCCGACGGCGCTCGCGACGACGGGACGCCCGTGCGCCATCGCCTCGGCGCACGCGACGCCGAAGCCCTCACGCCGGGAGGGGCACGCGACGACTGACGCGCGCCCGTACAGACGCCCCAGCTCGCCGTGCGGCACGAAGCCGAGCGCCTCGGGCACCGCCGCCCGGAGCGGCCCGTCGCCCGCGACCACGAGCCGCAGGCCGCGCGCCGCCTCCCGCAGCTCGAGAATGCCCTTCTCCCGCGAGAGCCGTCCCGCGTAGAGCACCTCCGGCGGCTCGGCCGGCTCCGCCACCGAGGCGGGAACGTCCACCCCGCTCGGCACGACCCGCACCTCCCGCGCCCCGAGCTCGCGGGCCGCCTGCTCGAGCGCCCGCGACGCGACGAGCGCGAGCCGCGCGCGTCCGAGCACGAGCCTGGCGAGCGGTCGGGCGCGACGCGCGAGCTCGACGTCGGTGCCCCAGAGCTGCACCACGTAGGGGCGCCCGGTCGCGAGCGCGACCGCCCCGGCGGGAAGCCAGTGCGCGTGCACGAGATCCGCGTCTCGCGCAGCCCGCCGTGCCGCGCGCACGAACGACGCGAGGAGCGCCGGCAGAAAGGCGGCTCGCCACGGCTGCCGCCGCAGATTGCCGACCACCCCGGACCCGTACGCGATCCCGAAGTGGCGGAACGAGGTCGGCGACACCACCGCGACCTCGATCCCGCGCTCGCGCAGCCGCGCCACGGCGTCGGCGACGAAGCGGCCGGCGGCATCGCCCTCGTGGCGGGGATACGAGGTCGTGAGGACGGCCACCTTCATGGGCGTTCATTATCTTTGGCCGGTGGCTACGGCCCCGGCGAGCGCTCCTCCCACGGCCCCCTCGGCCGACACGGTCGGCCCCGAGTACGCCGAGCTGGCAGCGTTCTTCGACGAGTTCGCGGGCTCGGAGCCGCGCTGGCGCCGCCGCAACAGCACGTACCACCGCCTGATCGAGCAGATCGGCCGCTTCGGGATCCCGCCCGGCAAGCGCGTGCTCGAGATCGGCTCGGGCTCGGGTGACCTGCTCGCGGCGCTCGAGCCGGCGGAGGGTCTCGGCGTCGACGTGAGCCCGAGGATGGTCGAGCTCGCCCGCAGTCGCCATCCGGGTCTCCGCTTCGAGATCGCCGCCGGCGAGCGGCTCGTGACGGACGAGACGTTCGACTACGTCGTGCTCTCCGACCTGATGCCGTTCGCGCACGACCTGCTCGCCCTGTTCGAGCGCATCCGCGCGCACTCGCACCCGCGCACCCGCGTCGTGATCAACTCGTACAGCCGCGCATGGCGACCGGTGATCCGCCTCGCCGAGCTGCTGCGGCTGAAGCCGGCGAAGCCGATCCGCAACTGGGTCTCGCCGCAGGACGTGGTCAACCTTCTCGAGCTCTCCGGCTTCGAGGTTCTCACCCGGACGTCGCGGATCCTGATGCCGAAGCGCCTCCCGCTCCTGACCATCTTCCTGAACGGCTTCCTCGCCAACCTGTGGCCGTTCAGCGCGCTCTGCCTCACGTACTGGATCGTCGCCCGCCCGCAGGCCGAGGCGCGCGAGCAGCCGACGGTCAGCGTCGTCTGCCCGTGCAGGAACGAGGAGGGTCACGTGGCCGAGCTCGTACGCCGTCTCCCCGAGCTCGGAGCGGCCACCGAGCTCGTCTTCGTGGAAGGCGGCTCGACCGACGGGACGCGCGCCGAGATCGAGCGCCAGATCGCGCTCCATCCCGAGCTCGACATCTCGGTGCTCGGCCAGCCCGGCAGGGGCAAGGGCGATGCCGTTCGCGTCGGCTTCGGCGCCGCGAAGCACGAGGTGCTCATGATCCTCGACGGAGACCTGAGCGTCCGCCCGGAGGATCTCCCGAAGTTCCTGCGGGCCCTCACGGACGGTCGGGGAGAGCTGATCAACGGCTCGCGACTCGTCTACGACATCGAGCCGGGCTCGATGCGCTTCCTGAACGTGCTCGGCAACAGGACGTTCTCGCGGCTCTTCAAGTCCGTGACGGGCCAGCACGTGAAGGACACCCTCTGCGGGACGAAGGTGCTGCACCGGCGCGACTACGACGAGATCGCCGCCGGGCGCGCGTACTTCGGCGAGTTCGACCCCTTCGGCGACTTCGACCTGCTGTTCGGGGCCTCGCGCCTCGGGCTGAAGATCGTCGACATGCCCGTCCGCTACCAGCCGCGCGCGTACGGCGAGACGAACATCAGCCGCTGGCGCCACGGGCTCCTGCTGCTGCGCATGACGCTCTTCGCCTTCTGGAAGTTCAAGGTGGCGCTCTTCACCTCGAGCCGTTGACGCGCCCGCGCCCCTGGGCCGCGCTCGCCCTCGCCGCCACGCTCGCCTCCGCGGCGCTCGTCGTCGTCAATCAGCCCGTGCGCTCGCCCTGGTGGACCTACGCGGACGCCGACGCGACGTACACGAGCTCGAGCCTCAACCTGATGCTCGGGAATCACACGAGCTACCTCGACCACCCGGGCCTGCCGCTGCAGGAGCTGCTCGGCGCGACGTTCGGCGCCCGCTATCTGCTCTCGAGGGCCACGGGGGGCCACGAGTCCAGGGTCGAGTACGCGAGCGAGCTGATGCTGCACCTCGATCGCACGCGCCCGTACTTCCGCGGCTTCGCGATCGCCTTCTACCTGCTCGGAGCGCTGCTCGCCTTCGTGCTGCTCGCGCGCTGGCTCGGACACTGGACCTGGGGCCTCGCCGCCGGCGTCCTCTGGGTCGCCGCGCCCGGGCTCGCGGCCATGTCGATCCAGTACCGGCCGGACGTGCTCCTGTCGGTGCTCGCGCTCGTGTCGGGCTACCTGATCGTCCGGGCCGCGGAGGAGCGCTCGGCGCTTCGGTTCGCCCTCGCCGCCTTCGCCCTCGGCTTCACGATCACCGTGAAGATGCACGCGGCCGGACTCCTCGTCCCCCTCGCCCTGGCCGCCCTGTGGCGGCACCCCCGGCCCGGGTGGGCGGCCGCCTTCCGCGACGGCGCCCGCGCCGGATTCCGGCGGCGGCGGCCGTGGCTGGTCGGTGCGCTCGGCGCCTGGATCGTCCTCGCCGTCGCCTTCGACCGTGAGCGCCTGCCGGTGACTCCCACGTCCGCGCAGAAGGGCATCCTGCTCCTCTCGGTTCCGCTCGCGGCCTACTCGCTCCTCGGCGTGCTCGCCCACGGGCGAGCGAGAAACGTCCTCCTCCGCCGGGTTCTCGACCCGTTCTACGCGCTCCTCGCCTGGGGGCTCGTCGCCGGGATCGCCCTGCCCGCGACGATCGTCCTCGACGACGGGCTGCAGATGCTCGTGCTGATCGCGAAGGGGCTGACGGGCCGCGGGATCAACGAGGGAGTTGGACGGTTCCACTCGTGGGACCTGTTCACGCACTCCCTGAGGCAGCAGTTCGTACTCTTCCTACTCGGCGGCCTCGCCAGCATCGTCGGGATCGTCCGCCGCGACCTGCGGCCACTCCTCTGGTGGAGCGGCGCGCTCGCGATGGGCTTCATGGCGGTCGAGCGCCTGGGCGCGATCCACTACTTCGCGCCCTCGTTCGTCCTCTCCGTGCCCGCCGTGCTCTGGCTGTTTAGCCGCGTCCCGGGCCGAGCCGCCTCCCTGCTCGTCTGGCCGCTCGTCGCGTGGGCGGTCTGGCCGCAGTTCCACTTCGTCCACGGGGCCGCGAACGACCGGGCCGCGTTCGCCGCGGCCGCGACCCCCTCGATCCGCCTCGCCGAGTCGAGGCTGGCCCCCGGCGACGTGGCGCTGACGCCCTCGTACTGGTTCGTCGGCGACACCCGCTACTTCGAGCTCGTCCAGAAGTACGTGAGCTACACCCCCCTCTACCCCTACCGCTTCCTGCCGGACGACCCAGTCGCGGCGCGGTACGCAGCCGACCACAACCTCCGCCTGCGGCTCTACGCCGGGCCGCTCGCCTCCTCGGTCCGCGGCCGGGGGACGCTCGAGCTGGCAGCTGGCACGTACTCCGTCACCCGCCTGCCGGGGGGCGACGTCGTCCGACTCGACTCCGGCCCGGGCGCCGACCGGCCGCTCGACCACCCGGACGCGCGCTACGACCCGCGCGCGGGCCTCTACCGTGATCCGGCCGGCGCCCTCTGGAACCTGAAGGGCGATCGGATCCCCCACCCCGCCCCCGGCCGGACCGTTGGCTGACTCACGGCTCGACGTCACGGCCTCTCAGGCCCGCTCGAGCACGACCAGGCAGCGGAAGGCCGCGAGCGGAGCGAGCGGGGCGAGCGCGCGCTCGAGCGCGGCGAGCGGCCGGTAGAGCGCGGTGGGGACGAGCTGCGGGCGCGAGAACCCGCCCGACAGTGGGTACAGCAGCATCGAGAGGCGCCGGCGCTCGAGGAAGCGGAGCTCGGGCCACCGTCGCTCGATCTCCGCGCCTCCGCGAAAGAAGGCCAGTGTGGCCCGCGCCTGGTTCGACTCGAGCGGCGCGGCCGCCACGCGCTCGTCAGCGTCAAGAGCGGGGGCGGAGAGATCGGTGCGCTCGTGGTGGTAGCGCCGGTAGGCAACGGTCGAGACGGGCGAGCAGTACGGATCGAGCACCACGATCCGTCCGCCGGGGGCGAGCACCCGGCGCGCCTCGTCGAGAAAGAGAGCCGGCCGCGCCAGGTGGTGGAAGACGTCGATCAGGACGAGGTTCGAGACGGTGCCGTCGGCGTACGGCATCGCCTCGGCGTCCACGACCGCCTCCGCCCAGCTCGTCGGCTCGACGTCCGTCGCGACCGCCGCCGGAAACGCCTGCTCGAAGTGGCCGATGCCAGCGCCGAGCTCGACGGTCGGGCCCGGGACGGACGAGAGCCGCGAGACGATCAGCTCGTCCCAGTCGGCGTAGAGCCGCCGGAGCAGCGGACGGGCCCGCCACGCGGCCTCCTGCCGCGCGAGCGCCTCCTCGAGCCCCTCGTCCCCGGGCGCCGGCGGTCGGGTCACGAGGCGACGTACGTGAAGGTCAGCTCGGCGCCGAGGCCGCGTGGATCGGGCTGCCCGAACTCGGAGGGCGAGAAGGTGGGGTCGACCGAGACCGCCACCTGGAAGGGCGGCCTCGGAACGGGCACGTCGACCGTCGTCTCCTGCCCGGAGTGGATCACCGTCTCCCGCTCGGAGGTCGTCTCGCCGTTGAGCGGCCCGGCGCGGAGGCGGACGGTTCCGGGCCGGTCCTCGCCGATCCAGAGCTTCCGGCTCACGAGCACGCGGACGGTGCCCCGCGCCGAGGCGCCGCCGAACTGGCGATACGTCGCCCGCGCGCCGCTCCACCCGTCGGAGTAGAGGCCCTCGGTCGTCTGACGGGCGCGAGCGGGGATCGTGGGCCGGGTGAGCGCGCCGAGCGCCGTCCGCGCCAGCTCGGGGCCGCTCGTCCGCTCGCCGCCGAAGTCGAGCAGCAGCCCGCGTGGCTGCAGGGGCGGCGTGAAGAGCCCGCTTGCGAGCGCGACGCTGCGGCTCTCGAGGAACGGCAGCGCGACCGTCGCCCGTCCGTTCCAGAAGCGCACCTCGTCGAGGAGCGCCGGCTCCGTCGTGGGGATGGGCAGGACGGTCAGCCGCCCGCTCGCGGCTCCGTCGGCGAGCGCGCCCGGGACGAGCGCGGCGTAACGGGCGCCGGCTCGGTGCGCAGCCAGGCCCGCCTCGAGCGTTCCCGCCGCCGCGACGACCAGCACGAGCGCGGCTGCGGCCGGGAGCGCCGGCAAGGCCGGGGGCGCGAGCCGCCAGAGGAGCGCGCTCGCCACGAGCAGGAGCGCGAGGGAGCGCGAGGACAGACTGGTCGAGCCCGCGAGGGCGAGCCCCGGCAGGCGCGCTGGCGTGCCCGACGGCACGGCGAGCGCCGCGACCCCCGCGAGCGCGAGCGCGGGCGCGAAGGCGGCCCAGCGCGGGCGCCCGCGCGCGAGCCCCCCGGCGCTCCGGGCGAGCCGGAGCGGCAGCCCGACCAGGAGCGGCAGCACGGCTCCGTCCGCGCCGAGCGCGACGGCCGCGATCGCTCCCGTGAGCGCCGTGACCGCGAGGGCCAGCACGAGGACGCCGAGGAGCGCCGGCCACGGAGGCTCGAGCCGCC
>JBBSIG010000130.1:0-7465 GCA_038232215.1 Gaiellales bacterium
GAGCTGCATCGCGGAGACCGGATCCTCGTGCTCCCGAACGCCTGGGACGTCGCGAGCGCGCGCATCTTCGCCGCCTCGCCGGGGTGCCGGGCCCTCGGCACGACGAGCGCCGGGGTGGCCGCGGTTCTCGGCTACCCGGACGGAGAGCGGATTCCGGCGGACGAGATGCTGGAGGCGGTCGGCCGCATCGCGCGCGCCGTGTCAGTCCCGGTCAGCGCCGACCTCGAGGCGGGCTACGGCTCGGGCGCCGACGAGGTGGCCGCGACCGCGGAGGGAGCGCTCGCCGTGGGGGCGGTGGGAATGAACCTCGAGGACGGGACCGGCTCCAAGGACGCTCCGCTGTACGCCCTCGAGGACCAGGTCGCCAAGGTGGCGGCCGTGCGCGACGTGGCGGAGCGGGTCGGCGTGCCGCTCGTGCTCAATGCTCGCACCGACGTCTTCCTCGCGGGCGTGGGCGCTCCGGAGGATCGCCTCGAGCATGCGGTCGAGCGGGCGAGCGCCTACCTCGCCGCCGGCGCCGACTGCGCCTTCGTGCCCGGTGTGGCGGACGGAGAGCTGATCGGCCGGCTGGTCGAGGCGATCGACGGACCGGTCAACGTGCTGGCGGTCGCGGGCACGCCGCCCGTGCGGGAGCTGGAGCGGCTGGGCGTGGCCCGCGTGAGCGTCGGCTCAGGCCCGATGCGCGCCGCGCTCGCGCTGACCGAGGAAGTGGCACGCGCGCTGCTCGAGGAGGGCACGTTCACCGCCTTCACCGACCGGGCGCTCGCGTACGAGCGCGTGAACCGCCTGCTCGCGGACGTGTGAGCACGTTCGCGCGCGTCGCCGAGCTGCCGCTCGACGTCGACGGCTACAGCCTGGAGCGGCTCGAGCAGGACGTCTCGAGCGGCTTCACCCGCGTCACGACCGTCGTCCGCCTGGAGGGCGGCGGCCAGGAGGGTGTCGGCGAGGACGTCACCTACGCCGCGGCCGAGCACGACTCGCTCCAGGCGCTCGGGCCCGTGCTGCCGCTCGCCGGCCGGTGGACGCTCGCGTCGCTCTCGGCCCGGCTCGACGAGCTGGAGCTCTTCGCGGCGCCGCCCGAGCAAGACGCCGCCCGCCTCTACCGCCGCTGGGCGTTCGAGAGCGCCGCGCTCGACCTCGCGCTCCGCCAGGCGGGGCTCTCGCTCGCGGGCGCCCTTGGGCGCGACCCTCGCCCAGTGACGTTCGTCGTCTCGCTGCGGCTCGGCGAGCCTCCCCGGCTCGACGCGCTCGAGCGCTGGCTCGACGTGGACGGGTCGCTGCGCTTCAAGCTCGATCCGACGAGCGACTGGGACGACTCTCTCGTCGGTGCGCTCGACCGGCTCGGCGTCGTCGAGACGGTCGACCTCAAGGGCGCCTACCGCGGGACGGTCGTCGACCAGCCGCCGGATGCGGAGCTCTATGCCCGGGTCGCGGAGGGGCTTCCACGGGCGTGGATCGAGGATCCCGCGCTCACGCCCGAGACGGAGCCCGTTCTGGCGAGACACCGCGACCGCATCACCTGGGACGCGCCCATCCACTCGGCGGCGGACATCGAGGCGCTCGCGTTCCGGCCCCGGATGCTGAACGTGAAGCCGTCGCGCTTCGGCTCGATCGAGGCGCTCCTCGCTGCCTACGACCACTGCGCCGCGCGCGCGATCGGCACTTACGGGGGAGGCCAGTTCGAGCTCGGGCCGGGGCGCGGCCAGATCCAGTATCTCGCCGCGCTCTTCTCGCCGGACGCGCCGAACGACGTGGCGCCCGGGGCCTTCAACGCCCCGGCCCCGGCCCCGGGGCTGCCGGCGAGTCCGCTGGCTCCCGCTCCGGCTGCCACCGGCTTTCGCTGGAACGATCGGCGCACAACCGACACAGAGCAGTGACACATCGGCGCGGGATTGCGAGCTACGTTCTCCGGCATGAAGACGGCCGGGACGGCGGCTAGGACGAAGGTGGCGACGCCCTGGGGGCCGGCCCTCGTCGCCGACGAGGCGACCGTGCCGCAGCGCGCGGACGAGAAGCGCTTCGCGACGATGGTCCAGCTGCTCGAGACCGGGCAGGGCGACGTGCTCGTTCGCTTCGCCTACTCCACGGGCGGCACCGCTCGGCGCGGCCCGGTCACGTTGCGGGCGAAAGACGTCGAGCGCCTGCGAGCGGTACTGGCCGAGCACCCGGCGCTCGCGGCGGCGCTCCGCCTGGGAGGTGAGGCCTGAGCCGGCGCCCCAGTCGACCGGGACTTGCTCTGGCGGCGGCCGCGCGGCTCTACACGACGACGGCCGGGAGCGTCCGAGCCGCCTCGATCAGCCCCGAGAGGAGCGGTGCGCCGTCCGTGGACCCGAGCAGCGGATCGACGGCGTGCTCCGGGTGGGGCATCAGGCCTAGCACGTTCCGACCCTTGTTGACGACGCCCGCGACGTCGGCGACGGAGCCGTTCGGGTTGTCACCGCCCGCGTAGCGGAGAACGATGCGGCGCTCGGCCTCGAGGCGGTGCACGAGGGCGGCGTCGCCGAACCAGCAGCCCTCGCCGTGCTTGACGGGAATCGTGAGCGTCTTGCCTCCGCAGCCCGCCGTGAACGGGGTGTCCTCGTGCTCCACCACCACGTCCACGTCGCGGCAGACGAACGAGAGCGAGGCGTTCGGCCGCAGCACCCCCGGGAGCAGGCTCGCCTCGCACAGGATCTGGAAGCCGTTGCAGATTCCGAGCACGGGCCCGCCGCCGGCGGCGACGCGGGCGACTGCGCCCATCGCGGGGGCGAAGCGGGCGAGCGCGCCGCAGCGCAGATAGTCGCCATAGGAGAACCCACCCGGGAGAACGACCCCGCCGACGTCGGGCAGCTCCGGCTCGGCGTGCCAGACGGGCACGGCCTCGGCGCCGAGCGCGTCCACCGCGTGGGCGGCGTCGCGATCGTCGTTCGAGCCGGGGAAGACGAGGACGGCGATGCGCGGCCGCTCGCCGCTCATCCGCCGGAGAGCTCGATCTCGTAGCTCTCGATCAGCGGATTCGCGAGCAGCTGCTCGCACATGCGCTCGAGGGTCGCCCTGGCCGAGGCCGGGTCCGGCGCCGAGAGCTCGAGGTCGACCACGCGCCCGACCCGGGCCCCGCTCACCGAGAAGCCGAGCTGCCTGAGCGAGCTCTCGACGGCCTGCCCCTGCGGATCGAGGATGCCGGCTTTCGGGCGGACGAGGACCGTCGCCCTCATCCGAGCACGACGTCCGGGTCGGCGAGATAGTCCTCGAACGCGACCCCGGTGATGCGCTCGAACGCCTCGACGTAGCGCGAGCGCGTGCCCGCCACGACGTCGCCCGGCAGCTCCGGCCCGGGCGGCGTCTTGTCCCAGCCGAGCGACTCGCAGTAGTCGCGCACGAACTGCTTGTCGAAGGACGGCTGCGCACCTTCCGGCACGAGCTCGTCGGCCGGCCAGAAGCGCGAGGAGTCCGGCGTGAAGGCCTCGTCCGCGAGCAGGAGCCGGCCGTCGGAGTCGAGGCCGAGCTCGAGCTTCGTGTCGGCGATCACGATGCCGCGCTCGAGCGCGTACGCGGCGGCGAACCGGTAGAGCTCGAGCGAGAGGCGCTCGACCTCCTCGAGACGCGTGGGGCCCACGAGCTCTGCGGCTGCCGCGCGGTCGATGTTCACGTCGTGACCCTCTCGTGCCTTCGTCGAGGGCGTGAAGATCGGCTCCGGCAGCCGCTCCGACTCGCGGAGGCCGGAGGGAAGGGCATGGCCGCAGACGGCGCCCGTCTCCCTGTAGTCCTTCCAGCCCGAGCCGGAGAGGTAGCCGCGGACGACGCACTCGACCGGCAGCATCTCGAGCCGCCGGCACTCGGTGGAGCGCCCGTCCGCCCGCAGGGCGAGCAGGTGGTTCGGGCAGATCTCGCGCGTGCGCGCGAACCAGAAGCCGGAGAGGCCGGTCAGCACGCGACCCTTGTCCGGCACGGGCGTGGGGAGGACGACGTCGAAGGTCGAGATGCGGTCGCTCGCGACGAGCAGGAGGCGCTCGCCGTCGAGCCCGTAGAGCTCCCGCACCTTTCCGCTCGCGAGATGGGATGTGAGCTCAGGCATGGACGGGCTCCCGGCTGGCCGCGAGCGCCCGCAGCCGCTCGAACACCACGTCCGCGTGTCTCACGGTCGCTGCCAGGTCGAATACCTCGTCGAGCGCCGGCCGCTCCAGGCGGGAGGTGACGCTCCGGTCGCTCTCGACGAGCGTCCGGAAGTCTCGCTCCTCCTCCCAGGCCCGCTGGGCGTGCGCCTGCACCAGGCGGTACGCGTCGTCTCGCCCGAGCCCCGCATCGACGAGCGCGAGCAGCAGGCGGTGGCTGAACACGACGCCGTGGCCGGCCTCCAGGTTCCGGCGCATCCGCTCCGGACGTACGACCATTCCCTCGACGATCCAGCGGAAGCGATCGAGCATGTAGTCGAGGGCGAGAAACGCGTCCGGGACCACGATGCGCTCGGCGGACGAGTGCGAGATGTCGCGCTCGTGCCAGAGCGGGACGTTCTCGAGCCCCACGAGGGCGGCCGCGCGCACGACACGGGCGAGCCCGCAGATCCGCTCGGCGACCTTCGGATTTCGCTTGTGCGGCATCGCCGAGGAGCCCTTCATCCCGCGCGCGAAGGGCTCCTCCACCTCGCGGACCTCCGTGCGCGCGAGGTGACGGATCTCGAGCGCGAACCGCTCGAGCGACGTGGCCGTGAGCGCGAGCGCGGCGAGGAGGTCGGCGTGGCGATCGCGCGGGACGATCTGCGTCGAGAGCGGCTCGGGCTCGAGGCCGAGCCGCTCGCAGGCCAGGCGCTCGACCTCGGGATCGACGCCGGCGTAGGTGCCGACCGTTCCGGAGAGCTGACCGACCCGGTTCAGCTCGAGCGCGCCCGCGACGCGCGTCCTGGCCCGGTCGAGCTCGAAGGCCCAGCCCGCGAGCTTCCAGCCGAAGGTCGTCGGCTCGGCGTGAATCCCGTGCGAGCGGCCGACCGTGAGCGTCGAGCGGTGCTCCTCGGCACGGGCGACGACCGCGGCGAGCGCCGCGTCGATCCCTTCCCGGATCAGAGTCCCCGCAGCCGCGATCTGGAGGGACAGTGCCGTATCGACGACGTCGGAGGAGGTCAGGCCGTAGTGCAGATAGCGGCCCTCGGGACCGAGCTGCTCGGAGACGGCGTCGACGAACGCCGCCGTGTCGTGATCGGTGACCGCCTCGATCTCCGCCACCCGCTGCGGCGTGGGAGGAACGGCGCGGGCGCGGATCTCCGCGACCGCCTCGGACGGGAGTCGGCCGACCTCGGCCCAGGCGTCGAGCGCCGCGAGCTCGACCTCGAGCCACGTCGCGAGCCGGCGCTCGTCCGACCAGATCTCGCTCATCGCCGGCCGGGAGTAGCGCGGGATCACGGGTTGATTCTAGAGCGGGGTCAGGCCGTCGTCTCTCGGCTCTCCGGCAGACCGAGGATGCGCGCCGCGAGCACGGCCGCGTTGCGGGCGCTGTCGACTCCGACGCAGGCGACGGGGACGCCAGGGGGCATCTGGACGATCGAGAGCAGCGCATCGAGTCCGTCGAGCACGCTCCTCGAGGAGCGGAGCGGCACGCCGATGACCGGGAGATCGGTGTGCGCGGCGGCGACGCCCGGCAGTGCGGCGGCCATGCCGGCGCCCGCGATCAGCACGCGGAGCCCGCGCCCCCGGGCCGAGCGGCAGTAGCGTGCGACGCCGTCCGGGTCGCGGTGGGCCGAGCGGACCTCGAGCTCGTGCGGGACGCCGCGCGCGGCGAGCTCGTCGAGCGCGGGCTGCATGCGCTCGCGGTCGGATTCCGATCCGAGCAGGATGCCGACGATCGGTGCCTCGGATGAGCTCTCAGCTGTGGACACGGCCCTCGACGGCGCTCGCGGCGCGCGCGATATCGCGCCGCAGCCGTTTGCCCGGGAACGAGATCAGGTCGGCGGCGGCGTACGCGGCCTCCCGAGCCTCCAGGAGGGTGCCCGCGAGCGCCGTGACGCCGAGGATGCGCCCGCCGTTCGTGATCAGGCGGCCGTCGCGGAGCGCGGTGCCCGCATGAAAGACGAGCGCGCCCGAGCCCTCGGCGTCCGCCACGCCCTCGATCTCGCCGCCGACGTCGCCGCGCTCGGGGTACCGCTCCGCGGCGAGCACGACGGTCACTGCTGCGAGCTCTCCGGCGCCGAGCTCGACGCCGCCGAGATCGCCCGTGGCCGCGGCGTGCAGCGCTGCGAGCAGGTCGCCCTCGAGCCGCGGGACGAGCGACTGCGTCTCGGGATCGCCGAAGCGGCAGTTGAACTCGAGCACCTTCGGGCCGTCGACGGTCAGCATCAGCCCGGCATAGAGGAGGCCGACGAACGGGGTGCCGCGCGCGGCGAGCTCGGCCAGGACAGGACGGTGCACGGCGTCGAGGAGCTCCTCCACCTCCTCGGCTCCGACTCCGGGAACCGGTGAGTACGAGCCCATGCCCCCGGTGTTCGGGCCGGTGTCGCCCTCGCCCGAGCGCTTGAAGTCCTGCGCGGGAGCGAGCGGCACCACCGCCTCCCCGTCCGCGAGAGCGAGGAGCGAGATCTCGTCGCCCTCGAGCAGTTCCTCGAGCACGAGCGGGCCGCCGAGCGAGGCAGCTTCACGGAGCGCCGCGTCGAGCTCGGCCGCCGTCCGGCAGACGAAGACGCCCTTGCCCGCGGCGAGGCCGTCGACCTTGACGACGCACGGCGGGCGCGCGACGGACAGCGACTCCGCCGCCGGGACGCCGGCCGCTCGCATGATCTCCTTGGCGAACGACTTGGAGCCCTCGAGTCGTGCCGCCGCCCTGCCGGGGCCGAACACGGCAATGCCGGCGTGGCGTAGCTCGTCGGCGACGCCCGCCACGAGCGGCTCCTCGGGACCGACGACGATGAGGTCGGTCCCCAGGGCGCTGGCGAGCGCCAGCAGGCCCTCGCCGTCCTCCGCCCGAACCGGATGGCACGTACCGAGGGTCGCAATACCCGGGTTGCCGGGCGCGGCGTGGAGCTCGCCGAGCGCCGGGCTCTGACGCAGCTTCCAGGCGAGTGCGTGCTCGCGTCCGCCCGAGCCGATCACGAGGGTCCTCACCGGAGCTGCGCCCGCATCTGCGGTGAGTCTAGGGACAGGCCCTGGCTCGTGCCCCGGCCTCGCTCGTCGGACGTTTGAGGGGCGACTGGAGCGGTCAAAGTGTCCCTCATGCTCGAACCGGGTCTCGACCGCCACGAATGGGAGACCCAGTGGCAGGCGCTCGAGCCGCTCGTCGAGCAGTCGCCCGCGGAGGCGTTGCCCGAGCTCGACGACCTCGTCGAGCGCATGCTCACGGCGCGCGGCTATGCGCTCGACGACGAGGTGGCGCGCGCCGGCGACGAGCGGGAGATCGTCAGCGAGTTTCTCGCCGCCCGTGAGCTCACCCGGCTCTCGGAGCGGGGCGAGAGCTCGCTCGGCGACGTCGCGGCCGCCGTCAACGGCTACCGCGGGGTCTACGAGAC
>JBBSIG010000131.1:0-7432 GCA_038232215.1 Gaiellales bacterium
GAGGGGCTCGTCTGAGGCCTGCCGCGGCCTCCCCTGTGGCGATCAGAGCGGGCTCTCGCGGTCGTCCGGGTCGAGGACCGTGCGCTCTACCCGGCCGAGCTCGTACTCCTGGCCGGCGAGGTAGCGCTCGGCGGCGTCGAGCAGCTCCTCCACCTCCCGATATCCCCGCGCCACGCAGGCGAGCGTGAGCCGGGCGCGCTGCCAGAGCTCGTGGTGGTCGACCTCGGCGACCGAGGCCCCGAAGCGCCGGTGGAGCTGGGCCTTCGCCGAGAGGAGGTGCTTGCGCTTGCCCTTGAGGGATCCTCCCTCGGGAAAGTGGAGCTCGACCGAGAGAACCCCGACGTATCCGGAAGCCACGACTCGCATGGTGACGACTCCGGCCGGGTCGCGTGGCCGTTCCGGTCGTGTCCGCTCTTGCCGCGTCGCAGGGTCTGACCCTGGGGCACGGCCCGAGCAGCCCTGTCACGGGTGTCGAATGTGACTCAATTCGTCCACAGGATCCGCGCTCGCGAGCTTCGCGAATCCGGGTCTGACCCTTGGGTCACGGCTCGAGCGAGCCCCGTGTGCCGAGAGTGGATCTCTTCGCCCACAGGAGCGCCTGCGATGCGAGACTCTCGAGAGAACGCCCCGAGCGCGGTTCTAGCTCGCGGCGCCGGCCGGCGCGTCCGCGAGGCTCGTCCGCTCCACCTCGCGCGTCTCGAAGACCTCGAGCACGTCGCCCTCTTTTACGTCGTTGAAGCCCTCGAGCAGGATCCCGCACTCGAACCCCCCCGCGACCTCGCGGGCGTCCTCCTTGAAGCGCTTGAGCTGGGCGATCCGCCCCTCGTGCACCACCGTGCCGTCCCGAACGACGCGCACCTGCCCGTTCCGGCGCACTACCCCGCTCGTGACGTAGCAGCCCGCGATCGTCCCGAGACGGGAGACGCGGAAGAGCGCGCGCACCTCGGCCTCGCCGAGCGTCTCCTCGGTCCGGACGGTGGACAGCATGCCGACGAGCGCCTGCTCGATGTCGTCCGTGAGCTGGTAGATGACGCGGTACGTGCGCATCTCGACGCCCTCGCGGGCGGCGAGCGCCCGCGCCTCGGCGTTCGGCCGCACGTTGAAGCCGACGACGAGTGCGGCGGAGGCGGAGGCGAGCATGATGTCTCCCTCGGTGATCCCACCCACGCCGGTGTGGATGACGTTGACGCGCACCTCGGGGTGCTGAATCTTCTGCAGCTCGCTGACGGCCGCCTCGACCGAGCCGCCGACGTCGCCCTTCAGGACGAGGTTGAGATCGCGTACCGCTCCGTCCTGCATCTGCGAGAAGAGCGACTCGAGCGAGACCCCTGACTTGGACTGCTGCGCCCGCTGCTCCGTGCGCAGGCGCTGCCCTCGCAGGCCGGCGAGATGCCGGGCCTGGCGCTCGTTCTCGACCACGCGGCACAGCTCGCCCGCGGGCGGTGGCTTGTCGAAGCCGAGAATCTCCACCGGCTCCCCCGGCTTCGCGTTCCTCACCTTGTCGCCGAGGTAGTTGTAGAGCGCGCGCACCTTGCCGCCAGCGTCGCCCGCGACGACCGGATCGCCGACCCGGAGCGTGCCGCGGTGCACGAGCATGGTCGCGACCGGCCCGCGACCGACGTCGAGGCGGGATTCGATGATCGGGCCCGACGCGTCGGCGGACGGGTTCGCGGTCAGCTCGAGCTCCGCATCGGCGACGAGCAGCACCTTCTCGAGCAGGTCGTCGAGATTGAGCTTCTCGCGGGCAGAGACCTCGGAGAACTGCGTCGTGCCGCCCCAGTCCTCGGGCTGCAGCCCCTCGGTCGCGAGCTCCTGCCGGACGCGTTGCGGGTTCGCGTCGGGGCGGTCGATCTTGTTCACCGCGACGACGATCGGCACGCCGGCGGCGCGCGCGTGCGCGATCGACTCCCGCGTCTGGGGCATGACGCCGTCGTCGGCCGCCACCACGAGGACGGCGATGTCGGTCACCTTCGCCCCGCGCGCGCGCATGGCCGTGAAGGCCTCGTGACCCGGTGTGTCGAGGAAGGTGATGCGGCGGCCTCCGTGGTCGACCTGATAGGCGCCGATGTGCTGGGTGATCCCGCCCGCCTCCGTCTCGACGACGGCCGACTCGCGGATCGCGTCGAGCAGCGTCGTCTTCCCGTGGTCGACATGGCCCATGATCGTGACCACGGGCGGGCGCGGGACGAGGTCGGACGCCTCGTCCTCGAAGGCCTCGGGCTCCTCTTCGTCGTCTGCCGCCCGCTTGATCGTCACCTCGCGGCCGACCTCGGCCGCGATCAGCCCGACCGCCTCGTCCGAGAGGGACTGCGTGATCGTCACCATCTCGTTCAGGCCCATCATGATCTTGATGATCTGGGCGACCGTGATTCCGAGCGCGGCGGAGAGATCCTTCACCGTCACGCCGGACGGCACGGTGACCGGCCCGGTCGGGACGACCACCTCGCGTGGCTGCTTCGGACGCGCCTCCGCCTCGCGGCTTCGGGCGCGCGAGTCCTGCCGTCCGCGCTGGTTGCCCGAGTCGATCACGACCCGGCGCTTACGGCCGCCGACGCCCCCCTGTCGCGGACGGACAGGTCGGTTCGGGCGGTTCGGTCCGGACTCGTTCGCCATCAGTCAGCGTGAGTGTAGAGGCGCGTCAGCGCCGGCTCGACCCGTACCGTCGTGCGCAGGGTGCGATTGAACGCACGGCGCGACCGCGCCCGCTCGAAGCAGGCGAGCCGCCGGCACGTGTAGACGCCGCGGCCCGGCAGCGCCCGCCCGGGAGTCAACGACCCGCCCAGGGCCACGAAGCGGACGAGCTCGGCCCTGGGCGCCTTGCGCCCGCAGCCCGCGCACGTCCGGATCGGCGGATGGGCACTCACGCGGCAGCCGCGCCGCCCTCCCCGTCGGGCGCCCGCCGCCCCGCCACGGGCTCGTCCGTCCCGGCGCCGTCGACGGCGGCCTCCTCGACCACGTCCTCGCCGGGCTCCTCCTCGTCCTGCGGGGCGGCGGGAGTGACCGAGCCCTCGGCGTACTGACCCGTCTCCGCCTCGATTCGCGCGAGCTCTTGATGGGCCTGCACGCCGCAGAAGCGGGAGCCCGCGATCGCCGTGTTCGGGCAGCGCTTGCCGTTCGAGAGCACGGCGGCGCAGCGACCGGTGAACTCCTCCGTGTCGCTGCCGCCGTAGGCGGCGTCCGCCTCGGCGTGCGCGAACTCCGTGTCCGATTGGATGTCGACCTTCCAGCCGGTCAGCCGGGCGGCGAGGCGCGCGTTCAGCCCCTCCTTGCCGATCGCGAGCGCCAGCTGGTCGTCCGGGACGACCACCGTCGCCTCGCGGCTGTGGTCGTCCACGAACACCTCGCGGACGCGCGCCGGCGACAGCGCCTTCGCGACGAAGCGGGCCGGCTCGGTGTTCCACGGGATGATGTCGATCTTCTCGCCCCGCAACTCGGAGACGACCATGCGGACACGCGAGCCGCGCGGGCCCACGCACGCGCCGACGGGATCCACGCCCTGAGCGTGCGACTCGACGGCGATCTTCGCGCGAAAGCCGGGCTCCCGCGCGACGCCGCGGATCTCGACGAGGCCGTCCGCGATCTCGGGCACCTCGAGCTCGAAGAGGGTCTTGATCAGCTCTGGGTCCCGCCTCGAGAGGATCACCTGCGGGCCCTTCGTGCCGGACCGGACCTCGGTGATGACCGCCTTGATGCGGCTTCCCTGCTCGTAGCGCTCCCCGTCCACCTGTTCGGAGCGCGGGAGCAGCGCTTCGACCCTGCCGAGGTCGACGAGCACGTTGTTGCGGTCGCCCGCCTGCTGGACGATCCCCGTCACCACCTCGCCCTGCCGGTCGATGTACTCGTCGTACATCATCGCCCGCTCGGCCTCGCGGATCCGCTGCAGGATCACCTGCTTCGCGGTCTGCGCCGCGATCCGGCCGAAGTTGTCCGGCGTGACGTCCTCGCGCTTGACCTGCTCGTCGGGCACGTCGGACCAGTCGATGTCGAGCTCGTCGTCCAGGAGCAGCGTGTGCGACAGCTCTCCGTTCTCGGCCTCGATCCGCTCCAGCTCCTCGAGCGCTCGCTCGCGGGCCTCGTCGAGCAGACGCTCCTCGATGTCGGGCGGCAGCTCGATCGAGAAGACGCGGAAGTCGCCGACGTCGTCGAGCACGACGGCGGCGTGCCGGGACGCCCCGGGGGTCTTCTTGTACGCGGCGAGCAGGGCGTCCTCGAGCGCCGCGACGAGCGTGCCGCTCTCGATGCCCTTGTCGCGCTCGATCTCGCGTACCGCCTCGATGATCTCTTGGCTCATCTCATGACCCGCCTTCTGTCGTCGGAACCAGGTTGCCTCGCACGATCGCCTCGTAGGGGATCTGCACGGGCTCGCCGTCGAGCTCCAGCTCGACCGCGAGCCCGCCCGCTGCGAGGAGCTCGCCGCGGAAGCGCTTGCGCCCGCGGATGTCCCCGGAGGTCCGGAGCGCCACCTCCCGCCCCACCACCGAGCCGAAGTGGGCCGGCTTCCGCAGGGGTCGGTCGCTGCCGGGCGACGAGACGTCGATGCCATACGTCCGGCGGTAGTCCTCGAGGACGGCCGTGACCCGCTCGCAGAGCGAGTGGTCGACCCCGCGCGGGTGGTCGATGTAGACGCAGAAGCGAGCGGGGCCGAGCAGCTCGACCGCGAGCACCTCGGTGCCGGGAAGCCCGCCCTCCACCGTCCGCGAGATCTCCCGCTCCAACTCTCGTTCTCGTGAATAGACGTCCGCCACCGCGTCCCTTCTCAAAAAAAACGGGCGCCGCGCGCCCATTTCCAAACTGCCTGAAATGTGGTGAGCGAAGTTTAGCAATCGCACGAGTTCCAGGGGAGAAACGCCCAGGCCCCCGCCTGTGGAAGGTCCGTCACGTTCGCCTTGTGGAACGAATGTGACGATCTCGGCCTCCGGCCTCTATCCAGGCGCCGCCGGCTGTGGACGACCTGCGACGGTGTCTGACCCCGCGACGGACCGTCCACAGCCCGGGCCCGGGACGGCGGGTCATTCCAGGACGATCGTGACGGGGCCGTCGTTCGTCAGCGAGACCGCCATGCGCGCGCCGAAGACGCCGGTCTCGACGGCAACCCCGAGCGCGGAGAGCGCGGCGCAGAACGCCCTGTAGAGCGGCTCGGCGGCCTCCGGTCGGGCGGCGTGGCCGAAGCTCGGCCGGGTCCCCTTCGTCGTCTCGGCGATCAGGGTGAACTGGCTGACGACGAGCGCCGCACCGCCGACGTCCAGCAGACTTCGCGCGAAGCGTCCGTCCCCGTCCTCGAAGATTCGCAGGCGCGCGACGCGCCGCGCGAGCCGGTCGGCGTCGGCGGGCACGTCGGTGTCGGCGACCCCGAGCAGGATGCAGAGACCGGCGCCGATCCCCCCGCCGGGAACGGCGCGGGCCTGCGAGACCCCCTGGACGACGGCCCTCAGCTGAGGTCGCGGATCCGCGAGGCGTAGTGCTCGCTCTCCGGCCGGAGCGAGCTCGCGAGCTTGTAGTGGCCGTTCGCCCTCGCGTCCTCCCCGCGCTTCTCGAGACACCGCCCGAGCGCGTAGTGCGCGTAGTCGTCGTTCGGAGCGAGCTCGAGCATCTTCCGGAACTCCTCCTCCGCCTCCGCGTAGCGTCCGATGCGGAAGTACGCGATTCCGAGCGCCTCGCGAATGGAGGCCTTGTCCGGCTCCCGCCGCTTCGCCTTCTCGAGCGGCACGGTGGCCTGTGCGGCCCGTCCGTCGGCCAGGTGAGCGCGGCCCTGCTGAAAGAAGTCGTAGGTCTCGCTCATCTCGCCGACAGAGTCAACCGGACGCGTCAAGTGCGAGCGCCGACTCTCCCTCCGATCACGGCGCAAAGCCGAGCGAGCGCAGCGAGAGCAGCCCGCGCAGGCGGTCGAAGCGTCCTCTGCGGTGGCGGATCCGGCGCCTGACCTCTCGGAGCTCCCGACGGGCCCGAGCGGCGGCCTCGGCGGCCCGCTCGGGCGGGCCGAAGCGGGCCGCGCTCGCGGCGGCCACGAACTCCCGGGCATCGACGGAGAGCTGTGCCTCCACGGCGGCGCCGAGCTCGTGCAGCGTGGCGCTCCGACCCGGCCCGGGCTCCAGGCGCTGGTCGACGAGGTAGTCGACGAGCTCCCTCCGGTATGCGCCCGCGAGGCGGCGCGGGTCGCGGATGAGGAGGCAGCTCCAGCGCCGGAGCAGCTTCGCGGAGACGACCGCCGCGACGAGCAGCAGGCCGACGAGCGCGAGGAGCCGCAGCAGGCTCTCTCCCCCCGGGCGCGGGCCGTCGCCGGACCGGCCCGCCTCCCGGCGGGCGTCGGCGCCGCCGGCGAGCCCCCCGCCGGAGGCCGCGTCGACCCGAGCGCTCGGCTTCCGGTCGAGCGCCCCGAGCGCTCTCCGCCCCGCGAGGGCGAGGATCTGCCCGGCGGAGGCGGCGTCGAACCGGGGCGAGGCGGTCGTGTACGCCCCCGAGAGCTCGGCGCGCCCAGGCGTGGGGTCGAAGGGCAGCCAGCCGTAGCCGCTGAACCAGACCTCGACCCACGTATGAGCGTCGCGGTCGGTCACGGTCCACGTGCCGCTCCGCGCGTCGTAGCGGCCGCTCGTGAAGCCGGCCGCGACTCGGGCCGGGATGCCGAGGTAGCGCAGCATCAGGGCCATCGAGCCAGCGAACTGCTGGCAGTAGCCGCGTCGGCTCCGCTCGACGAAGGCGACGAGCGGTGGCTCGGAGCCGGCTCCCGGCGGGTGCTCGTCATACGTGAAGGCACCGCTCCTCCGCAGCCAGGCCTCGAGGGCCACGACCGCGGCATACGGCGTCCGCGGAGCGCCGGCGACCTCCCTGGCTCGGGCATAGAGGCCGGCGTAGGGCCTGAGCAACGGGTGCCGGAAGAGCCGCGCGACCGTCTCCTCGCGGCCCGGCTCGCCGAACGGCGGCAGCTGGACCTCGTGCTGGACGCGGAGATAGCGCCCGTCGCGGACGAGCTCGACCGGATACCGCGGCAGCGAGCGCGCGAGCTGCACGGGCGAAGGGCTCGGCGCGTAGCTCCAGACCGTGTAGCGGTCGCCGCTCCGCAGCCCGTCCGGCACGAGCGCGACGCCGCCGGCGGCGGCAACGACGCGGCCGAGCGAGCGAGCGTCGTAGGCGACCGGCTCGCTCCCACCCACGAGGTGGTCGTCCCGAAGCCCGGCGACCGTCACGACGCTCTTCGTCCAGGCTGCCCGCTTCCGTCCCGCCGGGGGCAGGAGCGGGTCCCGAGACGGCGATTCCCCGGTGAGCAGCGGAGTGGACAGGAGCGGCGAGAGCTCCTCCACCCACCGGTCGCCGGAGAACCGGTTGAGCGTCGTCGCGCGCCAGTAGAGCGGGCGCTTCGACGCCTCGATCCGCAGCACCGTCGTCGGCTCTCGCGGGAAGCGGATCCCGCCGTAGTCGGAGTTCCAGACGTACCGGA
>JBBSIG010000132.1:0-7352 GCA_038232215.1 Gaiellales bacterium
ATCAAGTCCGCGATGCGCGCCGTCCGCGAGCATCCGGAGCTCGAGCTGCAGCTCGTGGTGGGCGCCTCGGCGCTCCTCGACCGCTACGGCACCGTCCTCGACCTGATCGAGGACGACGGCTTCACGCCGGACGAGCGCGTGTTCATGCTGATCGAGGGCGAGACGCCGGGGACGATGGCGAAGTCCACGGGTCTCGGCCTGCTGGAGCTCCCGACGGCGTTCGACCGGCTGCGGCCGGACCTCGTGATCACCGTCGGCGACCGGTTCGAGACGATGGCGACCGCGCTCGCCGCGACCTACATGAACATCACGCTCGCGCACACGATGGGCGGAGAGGTGTCAGGCAACATCGACGAGTCGATCCGGCACGCGGTGACGAAGTTCGCGCACGTCCACTTCCCCGCGTGCACCGAGGCGGCCGAGCGGATCGTGCGGATGGGCGAGCAACCGGACACCGTCCACGTCGTCGGCTGCCCCCGCATGGACCTCGTCGCCGAGGTGCTGGCCGACGGAGGCGACGATCTCTCCGACCTGTTCCGGTTCGGCGTCGGCGGCAGCTTCAGCCTCGACGAGCCGTTCCTGCTCGTCTCGCAGCATCCGGTCACGACCGAGTACGGCGACGGGGAGCGCCAGATCGCCGAGACGCTCGGCGCCGTGCAGACGGTGGGACTGCCCGCGATCGTCCTCTGGCCGAACGCGGACGCCGGCTCCGAGCACATCGCGCGCGGGATCCGCAAGTTCCGCGAGCACGAGGACGATTCCCGCCTCCACTTCTTCAAGAACCTGCCGACCGACGACTACGTCAGGCTCATGGCCAGGACCGCCTGCCTGATCGGCAACTCGAGCTCGGCCATCCGCGAGGGCTCGTTCATCGGAACACCCGCGGTGAACGTGGGTCCGCGTCAGGAGGGCCGTCAGCGCGGCTCGAACGTGACCGACGCCCCGTACGACGGTCGCGAGATCGCCGCTGCGGTGCGCCGTCAGGTCGAGCACGGCGGCTTCGAGCGGGAGCCGATCTACGGCGACGGCCGCGCCGGCGAGCGAATCGCCGACGTGCTGGCGCGCGTCGAGATCGGCAACGTCCAGAAGCGTATCGCCTACTGAGAGAGCTGCCCTCACTGTGGACAGATCGGCACACGATCGTCACGCTCGACCTGGCCGCTCGGGCCGAGTACCAGGGTCAGACCCTGGTGGTCGCGGACCGGCCAGGCCGCGAGAGACGGCCGATCCGGACGTGACGCGGCCCGGGCCTCTCCGCGTGCTCGGGCTCGTTCCGGCGCGGGCGGGCTCGAAGGGGATCCCGCGCAAGAACCTCGCCCCGCTCGCCGGCAAGCCTCTGCTCACCTGGACGCTCGAGTCGGCGGCCGCGAGCACGACGCTGACCCGCACCGTCATCTCGACCGACTCGGAGGAGGCGGTCGAGCTCGCCCGGCAGCTCGGCGTCGAGGTGCTCGGGCGGCCGGCGACTCTGGCCGCCGACGACACGCCCATGCTCGACGTCGTCCGGCACGCGCTCGCCGAGCTCGAGGGCTGCGACGTGCTCGTCCTGCTCCAGCCGACCTCGCCGCTTCGCCGTGCCGAGCACGTCGACGAGGCTGTCCGCCTGCTGATCGAGTCGGGAGCCGACTCGGTGGTGAGCGTCGTCGAGGTGCCACACCAGTACCGGCCGGACTCCCTGATGGCGGTCGAGGGCGGCCGGCTCGTGCGGCTCGCGAGCGATCCGCCGACGAGACAGCAGAAGCGCGTCGTCTACGCCCGCAACGGGCCTGCGGTGCTGGCGCTCCGACCCGAGCGGCTCGGTGCAGACCTGTACGGCGGCGACTGCAGGCCGTACCCGATGGAGCTCCGCGACTCGGTCGACGTGGACGGGCCGGACGATCTCCGGCTCGCCGAGCTCCTGCTCGCGCGATGACCGCGGGGGAGGACCTGCTCGCCCGCTTCGCCTGGATCGACGGGCACGCCGACGTGTGGCGCCTGACGGCGGCGCTGGCCGAGCCGTTCGTCGACGTCGGGGTGAGGAAGGTCGCGGGCTTCGAGGCGCGCCTTCGCCGCGTCCACCGCCTGGTGCGCGCCGACGAGCTCGGGAGCTCCGCGTGAGCGTCGCCCAGCTCGCCCTCCGCGGCATCCTGCGCAGCTCGCCCGAGGGGCTCGCGGGTCGGGCTGCGCTGAAGGCCTCGATCGCGACTCGGGCCTGGATCCTCCGGCGGCGGGACCCGCTCGTCCGGCACCGCGTGGGGGAGATCGAGCTGGTGCTCCCCCTTTCGCACGAGCTGCCTTTCTACCTCGAGGATCACCCAGCGTACGGACGTGCCGTCGGCCGCATCGCGCGCGAGCTCGGCGGGCCGGTCGTGGACGTCGGAGCGAACGTCGGGGACACGGCTGCGCTGATCCGCCTTGAGACGGAGGTGCCGATTCTCTGCGTCGAGGGCGACGAGCGCTTCTTCGCGCTGCTGGAGCGCAACGCCGCGAGGCTCGCTCCGGTCGAGCTCGAGCGCGCGTTCGTGGAGGGCCCTCCATTCGGTCGGGTCGAGCGGGCGGCCGGGACGGCCAGAATCCTCAGGGGTGACGAGCCCCTACCCTCGAGCTCGCTCGAAGCCATCCTCGACCGGCACCCGCGCTTCCGCGAGCCGGCGCTCGTCAAGATCGACACCGACGGCATGGACGTCCCGATCATCCTGGCGAGCCTCGCGCTATTCGAGCGAACGAGGCCCGTGCTCTTCTTCGAGTACGACCCGCACCTCGGCGCCCATCCGAGCGTCTTCGAGCGCCTGCGCGAGATCGGCTACCGCCTCCTCGACGTGTACGAGAACACGGGCGAGCACGTGCGCACCGTCGAGCTTCCGGGCGAGATCCACGAGGAGTACGCCGGCCACGGCGGCTCCCGCTACGCCGACGTGTGCGTGCGCCCGTGACCAGCCTGAACCGCGAGACGGGCCGGGACCGCTACTTCGCCGCGAAGGAGCGTGAGCTCGACGCGCTGCTCGACCCGGCCACGGGATTGCTCTCGACCCGCTTCGCGCGGGAGATCCCCTGTCCGCTCTGCGGCGGGGCCCGGCACGTGCGGCTGTTCGTCAAGCGCGGCTACGCGATCGTGCGCTGCGAGGCGTGCGAGCTCGTGTTCGCAAACCCGCAGGTGGACGAGCGGCTCGTCCTCGACGAGTACCGCGAGGGAGGGTCGAACGACCTGTGGGTGGACGTGCTCACCTCCGAGCGCCAGCTCGGGCTCGATCGCGCGAAGTTCGAGGAGATTCTCGACGAGCTGGAGCCGTACCGGGGCGGCGGGCGCCTGCTCGACGTCGGTACGTCGATCGGCCTCTTCCTCCAGCTCGCCGGCGAGCGCGGCTGGAGCGGGACCGGCACGGAGTTCGGTCGGCGCGCGCTCGCCTACGCGCGCGAGCGGCTCGGCGTCGAGGTGACCGATCGTCCGCTCGCCGAGGCCGGGTTCGAGCCGGGCACCTTCGACGTCGTGACGCTCAACTCGGTGCTCGAGCACGTGAACGAGCCGCTCGAGCTGCTGCGGGAGGTCGAGAAGCTGCTTCGCCCGGGGGGCGCAGTGTTCCTGATCGTGCCGAACGTCGAGAGTCTGGCGTGTCGCGTGCTGCACGAGCGGGCCGCCACGTTCGACGGCCGCAACCATCTCGTCTACTTCTCGCCGCGCACGCTGCGAGCGGCGCTCGAGCGGACGGGGTTCGAGCCGGTCGAGACGCACACTCGCGTCAGCTCGCTCGACCCCGTGCTCGAGTGGCTCGGCTACCACGAGCCGTACTCGGACGCGGACACGAGCGGCGACCCGCTGGCGGTGGCCCTGTGCGAGCGCCGCGGCGAGGTCGAGCGGCTCCTCGAGGAGCTCGAGCTGGGCTACAAGCTGCACTGCCTCGCCCGCAAGCGCGCGGCCTGAGCGCCCTCCTCTCGAGACCGTCTCGGCGCCCAGGCCCTAGCCGCGCTCGACGGGGAGCCCGAGCTGCTCCCACTCGCTCCACGAGCCGGGGTACAGCCGCGCCGCGCGGCCGGCGAGCGCGAGGCGGTGGACGGTCACGCAGGCGGTGACGCCCGAGCCGCAGTAGGCGGCGATCTCGCCCTCGGGGAGCTCGGGCAGCGGCTCGTTCCACGGCGCGCTCCGGGCACCGGGGATCCGGCCGGGCACCCGGTCGATCGCGTTCGGCTCGCCCCGGAAGCGTGCGGGCACGCGCGCGTCGACGACGACGAGCTCGTCCCGCCGCTCGTCCAGCTCACGCGCCTCGATCGTGTCGTCCCCACGCGGGCGCGGGAGGAACGCGGCCGCCTCAACCTCCTCCTCGCCGGCCCGCAAGGGGCCGCGCCAGCCTTCGAGCTCGAGCACCGCGCAGTCGTCGTGACCGAAGTGGCGGAGCAGCCACCAGAGCCGCTCCGCTCCGCCGAGCGTGCCGTAGGCGACGACGAGGACACCGGCGCCGATCCCGGCGCGCGAGGCGGCCCCGGCGAAGTCCTCCGCGGCAGGAGGCGGATGTCGCCCGCGGTCCCCCGGAGGCGCCGAGAGGTCGTGCTCGACGTCGAGAAACGACGCGCCCGGCACGTGCCCCGCCAGGTACAGCTCGCGACCGCGCGCGGGCTCGCCGAGCTGCCAGCGGCAGTCGACGAACTGGTAGCGCAGGCCGCCCGCTCTCGTCAGCGCACGCGCTCGAGGTGCGCGAGGCGGTCGACCGCGCGCTCGAGCCGGAAGTCGCCCGAGTCCGTGACCTCCGTCACGAGGCGGCCGACGCTCTCGGGATGCGAGGGTACGAACGGGTCGTCGAAGCAGTCGTCGAGCAGCACCGCACCACCCACTCCGACCCGCCGACCGAACCGCTCGAAGTCGCTCCGGACCCCCTCGTACGTGTGGTCGCCGTCGATGAGGACGAGATCGACCTCGCCGGTGTCGACGTCGATCGTCCTCGAGTCGCCCACCAGCAGCTCGACGTCGAGGTCGAAGCTCTCGCAGAACTCCTGCGTCTCCTCGTCCAGGGAGTCCGCTTCCTCGCCGAGCACGCGCGCCGCCTTCTCGCCGACGTCGATCGACCACAGCTTCCCCTCGCGCCCCATCCCCGCCGCGAGCGCGACGGTCGAGCCACCGCGCCAGCGCCCGATCTCGATCGCCTTCCTCGCCTCTCGCCGGCGGGCCAGCCCGAACAGGTACGCGACCTGGCGCACCGTCATCCCGACGATGCCGTGGTTCAGGACGGAGCCCGCGAAGAGTCCCGGGAGATCCTCGAACTCGAGGCGGCCCTCGGGCTTCAGGTCGAGCGGCATCGACCGCAGGCGGGGGCTGCGGTTGAGCGTCGGCCCCACCGCCTCGAGGACGGCGTGCGGATCGCGTCGCAGGATCTCGGCGACCAGCTCGTGGCGAAACCGCCTGGAGGGGATACGGGCGGCTCCACGGGCGAGCTTGCGAAAGGCGGCGGCACCCCCCATGCGCGCCGATCCTACCGGTCCCCTCGCTAGAGTCCGGGCGGTGCAGGCAGCCACGAGCCTCGCGCCGGAACGAGCCGCGCCCACCGTCATCCGCCCGCCCTCGCGCTGGGTCGGCTTCGGGCTGCCGGAGCTGTGGCGCCATCGCGAGCTCCTCTTCTTCTTCGCCTGGCGCGACCTGAAGGTCAGGTACAAGCAGACGTTCCTCGGCGTCACCTGGGCCGTGCTCCAGCCGATCATGTACATGGTCGTCTTCTCGCTCTTCTTCGGGAAGATCGGAAAGCTCTACCGGCCCGGCATCCCCTACCCGCTGCTGACGCTGTCGGCCTCGGTGCTCTGGCTCTTCTTCGCCAACTCGGTGCAGCTGTCGGCGAACAGCCTCGTGGGCAACGCCTCGCTGATCACGAAGGTGTACTTCCCGCGGCTGCTCGGCGCCGTTGCGCCCGTCGTGGCGGGGCTCGTCGACTTCGTCCTCTCGTTCGGCGTGCTGCTCGTCGTCATGGCCGCCTACGGCTACTACCCCGGCTCGCGGGTCTGGGTCGCGCTCCCCGCGCTCGGCCTCGCCGCCGCCTGCGCGGTCGGGGTCGGCTCGTGGCTCGCCGCGCTCAACGTGAAGTATCGCGACGTCCGCTACATCGTCCCCTTCCTCCTCCAGCTCTGGCTCTTCGCGAGCCCGGTCGCGTACGTCTCCGCCGGCGTGCTGCACGGCGGCTGGCGGACGCTCTACTACCTGAACCCGATGGCGGGGGCGGTCGACGGCTTCCGCTGGGCGCTCCTCGGGGGCGTGCCGCCGGGGCTCGGGAGCGTCGGTCTCTCGACTCTCGTCGGCGCGCTCGTGCTCGTCGCAGGAGTGCTCTACTTCCGTCGCAAGGAGAGGCAGTTTGCAGACATCGTCTAGAGCAGCGATCGAGGTGCGCGACCTCGCGAAGCGCTACCGGCTCGGCGAGACGGCCGTGCTGCACGGCAGCCTGCGGGAGACCGTGGCCGGGGGCGCTGCCAGGCTCCTGCACCTCGCCCGCCGGCGGGCGCGCGAGCCCCGGGACACCTTCTGGGCGCTCGACCACGTGACGTTCGACGTCGAGCGCGGCCAGGTGCTCGGGATCGTGGGACGAAACGGCGCCGGCAAGACGACGCTCCTGAAGATCCTGTCCGGGATCACCGACCCCACGCGGGGCGAGGCCCGGATCTACGGCCGCGTCGGCTCGCTGCTCGAGGTGGGCACCGGCTTCCACGGCGATCTCACGGGCCGCGAGAACATCTTCCTGAACGGGGCCATCCTCGGGATGCGCCGGCGTGAGATCGAGTCGAAGTTCGACGAGATCGTCGCCTTCGCCGAGGTGGAGCGCTTCATCGACACGCCCGTGAAGCGCTACTCGAGCGGGATGTACCTGCGGCTCGCGTTCGCGGTCGCAGCCCATCTGGAGCCCGAGATCCTGATCGTCGACGAGGTGCTCGCGGTGGGCGACGCGGCCTTCCAGCGCAAGTGCCTGGGCAAGATGGGGGAGGTGAGCGGCGAGGGGCGCACGGTGCTCCTCGTCAGCCACAACATGTCCGCCATCACGGCGCTAGCCTCGAGCTGCCTCTGGCTCGACGGCGGCCGCGTCCGCGCGCTCGGCCCGGCCGCCGACGTGGTCTCCTCGTACCTGAGCGTCGGCCACGTCTCCGCCGAGCCGGGCTTCGCCGAGCTGAGCGATCCGGCGCTCCGCGAGGGGGTCGCCAAGGTGACCGAGAAGGAGGTGCTGTTCGAGAGCGTGCGGCTCCTGAACGGCGCCGACGAGACGACCGGAGTCTTCTTCGAGGGCGAGCCGGTGCGAATCGACCTGCGCTTGCGCTCGAAGATCCAGGCGCGGCAGCTCGAGGTTCTCTGCCTGGTGCGGACGCTCGAGGGGACGCTCGTCTTCACCCTGCCCTCGGGCGTCATGGACGTC
>JBBSIG010000133.1:0-7332 GCA_038232215.1 Gaiellales bacterium
ACGCGGCCGCCTGGGTCGAGCAGGCCTACGTCGAGGGCGACGCGCCGCCGAAGTTCCCGGTCGGCCCCGAGCGTGTGCGGCTGGCGCTCGAGGGCGTTGCCGGGGCGGTGCCCCCCGGCGGAGCGCTCGTCGATCTCGGCTGCGGCGGCGGTCAGCTGTGCCTCGAGGCGGCGGGCCTCGGTTGGTCGGCCGTGGGGGTCGACGTCGCGCCCGGAATGATCGAGGAGGCGGAGAGCCTGCGCGGCGACGTCCCGGTCCGGTTCCTCGTCGCCCCCTACGACGCGAGCGGCCTGCCGCCGGAGAGCTTCGACGCAGTCACCGCGCTCGGCCTGATCGAGTACCTGCCGGACGACGACGGCCTCTTCGCGGAGGCGCGCCGCCTCCTGCGCGACGGCGGCCGCTTCGCGGTCTCGTGCCGCAACCGGCTCTACAACCTCGCGAGCCTGAACCGCTACACGGGAAGAGAGCTCGAGCACGGCCAGGCTGACGCGCTGCTCGGGGAGCTACTCGAGCGGCTCGCGGATACGGACGCGACGCACCTGCGCGATCTGGCGGACGAGCTCGCCGCCGCCGCACCCGAGTTGAGCCGCGCCGCGGAGCTCGACGGCGCGGGGCGCGGGGCCAAGCTCCTCGACCATCCCACCGCCTTCGGCGAGGAGCGACGGCAGCACACGCCCTCGCAGCTCGAGCGCTCCGCCTCGAGGGCCGGCTTCCGGCCGACCTCGCTCCTCGCGCTGCACCCGCACCCGCTGCCCGCGGACCTGGAGCGGCTGGCCCCCCGCGTCTACAACCGCCTCGCGCTCGCGTGGCAGCGGCCGCTCGAGGCCTCGCCGCTCGGGCTCGCGCTCTGCAGCGCGTTCGTCGCCGTCTTCGAGTGCTGACGATCGTCATGTACCACTACGTGCGCGACGGCGCCCGCGTGCACGCGCGGACCGTCGCGGAGCTCGAGACGCAGCTCGACCACGTCGCCTCGACGTATTCCGTCGTCCGCTGTGAGGACGTGCGCCGGGGCGGGTTGCCCGCGAACGCCTGCCTGCTCACGTTCGACGACGGGCTGCGCGAGCACCTCGACACGGTGGCACCCGAGCTCGAGCGGCGCGGCCTGACCGCCTGCTTCTGCGTGCCCGCTCGGCCGGCCGTCGAGCGGCGCGCGCTCGACGTGCACAAGTCGCAGGCGGTGCTCGCCGAGAGCCGCGATCATCGCGCGCTCGGCGAGCGGGTGCTCGAGCTCGCGCGTCCCCACGAGGTCGGCTCCGAGGCCGAGCTGCGCGAGCGGAACACGCCACCGCACCGCTTCGATCCGCCCGAGACCGTCTTCGTCAAGCGAGTGCTCCAGGACGGGCTGCCCGAGGAGGCGCGCCGCGTCGTGCTCGACACGCTCTTCGCCGAGCTCGTGACCGACGACGAGAAGGCGTTCGTGGAGGGGCTCTACCTCACGCTCGACGACGTCCGCGAGCTCGCCCGCCGGGGCCACGAGGTCGCGGGCCACGGCTACGAGCATCGACGCCTCGGCCTGCTCGACGAGGCGGAGCAGCGGGCGGAGATCGAGCACACGAGGGAGTTCCTGACCCGGGTCGAGGGCGGGGCCCGCGAGTGGACGATGTGCTACCCGTACGGCAGCCGCGACGACGTCACCCTGCGGCTGCTCGCCGGCTCGGAGTGCGCGCTCGGATTGACGACCGACGTCGGCCTCGCCGGTCCGGGAGCAGACCCGCTCGAGCTGCCGCGCATCGACACGAACGACCTCCCCGTCGGGACGGCCGGGCGCGCGTAGCCCGTTCGCGTCGCGCGCGGCTCACGCCGGGCTCGCGAGGAAGTCGAGCGCCCGCGAGTCGACGGCCCAGTCGCCGAGCGCGCGCAGATCCGCGGCGCGGGCGAGCTCCTCCGCCGACCTGAGTGAGATCTCGATCGTCGCCTCGAACGGGTGGTCGATCGCCTCGACGGGCTTGAAGAGCGACCGGAAGCTCGTGAAGCGCGTCTGGCGCAGCCGGAAGAGCGCGTAAGCGTGCCTGCGCGCGAGCTCCACCTGCTGCGGCGTCGGCGGAGGCGTGCTCTCGACCGCGCGTAGCCGTCCGAGGTATTCCCGGGCGTCCGCCGAGTCGACGGTGAAGCCGCGGCCCGAGTAGAAGCCGGTGCCGGCCGTGAGGGCCGGCTTGCCGAAGCAGGGCAGCTCGAACCCGATCGAGCCGCGGATCGTGACGCCGACGTCCGTGACGCCGAAGAGCGACCAGGTGCTGATGTCGCTGTCCGGCCGCAGGAGCACGACGTGCCCCGGCAGCTCGCCGATTCGCTCGCGGATTGCGAGCACCTCGTCGAGCTCCGCGTCCACCCGGTCCCGCTTGAGCTTCCAGACGTTGGCCGGGTGCAGCTTCACGATCCAGTTGACTCCGTCGTTCTCGCACGCCGCGCGCACCGTCTCGACGAACCACTCCTCCTGGTCGGCGAAGAGGTCGCGGCCGTAGAACATGTTCGCGTCCCAGAGGACGTGCGAGAAGACGACGGCGGTGCGCCTCCCCGGGTCGAGGCCGAGGGAGCCGGCGATCTCCTCGCTCGACTGACGCCGCGTCCAGCCCTGGTTCCAGCGGGCGAGGAAGGTGCTGCCGTCGTAGCGGCGGGCGAGCTCGTCGTCGAGCTCCCGGTCGCGCTCGGCCGGCCACGGCATCCGCTCGACCGCGCGCCACGACTCGCCGGAGAGCGAGCGCGGGTGGATGCCGCGCGTCTCCTCCGTGTAGCGCTTGAAGACCATCGTGTCGTCCTCGAAGCCGCTGACGAACTGGACGACGTTGAGCCCCCGGCGGAGCGCCACGTCCGAGAGCGGCCCCTGGTCGGCGTAGTTGCGCTCGTTGAAGAGGACGAGGTCGGGCGCGAGCTCGCCCAGGAGCGCCTCCGAGGCGAGCGTCGTGCGAATCGACGCCGGCACCAGCTCCGCCACGAGCGCTCGCGCGCGGGGGTCCGCGAGATCGACCGCGCCCTGGTGAAGGTAGCGGCTGAGCGTCGAGAGCACCTGGCGGCCGACGTCGGCTCCGTGGACGGTGAGGGCCTTCAGGGCGCTCGCCCGCGTCAGCGCGTCGACCAGGCCCTCGGCCAGCCGACGCGCCTCCTCCTCGACGCGGGCGTCGACGAAGTCCGCGAGGCTGACGAAGCGGCGGACCCCGTAGACCTGCAGGAGGCGCCGCGGCACGTCTCCGTCCGGTGGGACCGCGAAGACGGGCTCGAGCCCCTTGAGGGCGAACGCCTTCGCGAACATGCCCTCGAGCTTGAGCTGGTCCGTCGAGTAGCTGAGGCTCGCGATCAGCGCGGTGCTCGCGCCCGTCGGAGGGGTCGGCCCTACCACCGCTCCGTAGCGCCGCCGGAACGCCCACAGGTCGCGCTCGAGGATCGAGCGGGTGCGGAGCGCGCGGGTGCGCGCGGAGAGCGACTGGAGCGCCGGAGCCATGAGCCCGCGAACTTTCGCAGAAGTACTCTCGCGACCATGGCCGCCCTCGTCCTCGCCATCGTCCTCCACGCGACGCTCGGGCTCGCCCTCGCCGGTCTCGTGTGGAGCGCCGGGCTCGGCTGCCTGCCGCGCGACCTGCCGGCCGTCCACGCCTACGCGCCCGGCCTGCTCGCGGTCAGCGCCGCTGCGGTCCTCTTCCTGCTCGAGCCCTGGCTCGGCCTGGTCGGGGCGGCGCTCCTCGCCGCTCTCCTGCGGCGGGCTCTCCGGCGCGCGCGCCGCCCGCCGGTGGAGCTCGCGTGGGCGCTGCCGGCCGGCCTGGCGCTGCCGACCTCGCTCGGCCTGCTCCTCCACGGCCCCACCGACGGTGTCGACTCGCACGCCTACGGGGACCTCGTCTTCTACGCGGCCAGACTCGTCTCGGCCGCACGCTCGCTGCTGCCGCTCCGCGACACCCTCGTGGCGGGCCAGAGCGGCACCTACGTGGAGGGCGGCTCCACGTTCCTCGGAGCGCCCCTGACCCACCTCCCGAGCTTCGACCCGCTCCTGTTCCAGACGACGACGCTGTCCGCCTTCGGCCTCGCCTCGCTTGCGGGCGGGCTCGCGCTGGTCAGGCCGCGGACGCGAGGTGCGCTCGCCGCGGCGGGCCTGGCGCTCCTCGCCGTCGCCGTGCTCCCGTACCCGACCTGGGTGACCGAGAGCCCTCCCGTCGCGCTCGCGCTGCCGCTGACCTTCGGCGTGCACGCCCTCCGGCGCGACAGGCCGCGGCCCGCCTGGCTCGTCGCGCTCGCGGCGATCGTCGGCGTCGACCTCGTCCTGACGAAGGCCTTCGGGGTGCTCCCACTCGGCACGCTGATCGTCCTGGCGGCGATCCACCGCAGGCGCGAGCTCCTCGCCGGTCGTCGCGCGACCTTCGCCGCGGGCGCCGCGCTCCTCGCCGGCGCGGGTCTCCTCGCGTTCTCGCTCGCCACGTCGGGCTGGCTGACCGAGATCTTCACCTTCAAGTTCCTGCCGGCCGACGCCGCGCGCGGACTCTGGGACCAGCTCTCGAGGCGGGACACGCACGAGGCGGCGCCCGCCTTCCTCGTCGCCGGCGAGGTCGCGCTCGCCTTCGCGCTCGCGCGGGCGGGTGCCCGCGACCTGCTCGCCGCCCTCGCGGTGAGCGTCGCCGGCAACTGGATCGTCGGCGGGCACGGCTTCGACGTGGGCGTCGGGATGTCCGTCCTGCTCGTCGTGCTGCACTTCTCGACGGAGCCCGGCGCGTGGACGCGGGCCCGCACGACTGCGCTGACGGCGGGTGCTCTGCTCGCGATCTCCGCGTGGCTGCGCGAGATCGCGGGCTTCGGCACGGGCTTCGCCCTCGCGGCCCTGCTCGGCGCCTCGCTCCTGCTCCCGCTGGCGCGCCCCCGCAGCGCGCGGGCGGCCACCCTCGGCCTGGCGGTGCTCGCGCTCGCGCTCGCCCTCGGGGTCCGCCAGTCCGTCGCCCCGCGCGCCACAACGCTCACGAGCGAGCACCACGGCGTCTGGCAGACCGTCTCGCAGGTCGTCCCGCGGGACGGCCTCGTCTTCACGGATCAGACCGGCCGGGTCGTCGACGGCGACCACGGCTGGAACTACTACCCCGGCCTCGCCGGACGGCAGGTCTACCTGGGCGGCTGGTACGACAGCGTCCTGCAGGTGCGCGACGCCGAGCTCGAGCGGCGGCTGCGGCTGAACCGCGAGGTGCTCTCGGGCCGGCTGCCGCCGTCCCGCGCCCGGCACGCCCGCGGCTTCGGCGCCTACTTCGCCGTCCTGCGCCGGGGCGCGGTGGCGCCGCGGGGCTCCAGGCTCCTCTACTCCAACCGACTCTTCGCCCTCTACCGCCTCTCGGCGTAGAGCGCGAGCGTGCGCTCCACCATCCGCCGCTCGGAGAAGCGCTCGCGCACGCGCCGGCTCGCCTCCTCCGCGACACGCCGCGCATCCTCCGGCTGGTCGAGGCAGTGGAGGATCCGCGCGGCGAGCGCCCGGGCGTCGCGTGGGGCCACGAGGAAGCCGGTCTCGCCGTCCACGACGGTCTCGCGAATCCCCCCGACCGGAGTCGCCACCACCGGCACGCCCGCTGCCTGCGCCTCGATCACGGCCAGGCAGAGGCCCTCGTAGAGCGAGGGGAAGGCGAACACCTCGAACGAGGCGAGCAGGTCGGGGACGTCGTCCCGGGCGCCCGTGAAGAGGACGCGGTCGCCGAGTGGGGCGGCGAGCCGCTCGAGCTCGTGCCGCAGCTCTCCGTCTCCGACCACGACGAAGCGAGCCTCGGGATGCCGCTCGAGCACGGCCGGCGCCGCCTCGAGCAGCGTGCGTTGGCCCTTCTGCTCCGCGAGCCGAGCGACGTTGCCGACGAGCCGGCCCTCGAGCGCGGGCCGTCCGGCCGCGAAGCGCTCGAGATCGATGCCGAGCGGCACCACGTGACTGGGGTGGCGTCCATCTCGCGCCCGGTCGCCCTCCGAGGTGTAGACCACCTCCGGTCGCGCCGCCCAGCCGAGCCGGAGCCAGAGGCGCCCGACGAGGTTGTCGCGGCGCGGCAGCTCCGGTGTGTGGTGGGTCACGAGGAGACGCGGCGCCCGGGTGAGTCGGGCCGCGACGAGCGCGGGCGGCCACACCTCGGTCACGTGCACGACGCGCGGCCGGAGCTCTCGCAGGACGCGCATGAGCCGGGCCGCGGTCTGCGGGGCGGAGCCGGACGGCAGCGCGACCGTGCGTACGCCGAGCTCGCCGAAGGGCGCGAGCACCGGGTCCTCGAGGTGCACGAGCACGACCTCCTCGTCCGCCCCGCGCACGATCGCGGCGACGTAGCGCTCGACGGCGCCCCAGGCGCGCAGGCCGTGCAGGAGCGCGATCAGCCGGCCACCTCGTCGACCGCGTCCGCGATCGTGCGCGCGACCCGCTCCCAGGTGAACTCGGCCGCCCGCTCGAGCCCTCGCCGCCGCAGCTCGCCCGCGAGCACCCCGTCGGCGAGCACCCGCCCCAGGGCGTCGCCGAGCTCCGCGGCCGAGCGCGGCTCGCCGAGGAGCGCGGCGTCGCCCACGATCTCCGGGATCGACGTCACACGCGTCGCCACGACGGGCGCCCCGCAGGCCATCGCCTCGAGCACCTGGTACCCGAAGCCCTCGTAGAGGCTCGTGTCGAGATAGGCGGAGGCCCCTCGGTAGAGCCGCACGAGCTCCTCGTCGGAGACGCGGCCGAGCCACTCGACGCGCTCGCCGGACGCGAGCGGCTCGCGCCGTCCCGCCACGAGGAGACGGACGTCGCCCGGCACGCGGGCGAACGCGGCGAGCGCGGTCTCGACGTCGTCGCGGGGGTCGGAGGAGGCGATGTGCAGGACGTAGCGCCCTGCGCGCCCCGGGCCGGGGGAGAAGCGGGGGTCCAGGCCCGGGTAGAGCACCTGCGCGACGCCCCCGATCTCGGCCGCGGTCGCCGCCGAGCCCGTGAAGACGACGGCTGCGCGCCGCAGGCTCCGCCGCCACAGCGCGCTGGTGATCGCGTCGCTCGCGCGCTGATACGCGCCCGCCCGGGCGATCCGGTTCTGGCGGATCCGGTGGCCGGGGTGCTCGAAGAGCCACACGAGGTAGCGGCCCGAGCCGACGAGCGGGAGCCGCTCCGTCCAGGTCAGGAGCGCGTCGAGACGCTCCCTGCGCACTGCCCGCGGCAGGCCGCGCTGCTCCCACGTGACGGCGAGCCGCTCGCGCACCGGCCTGGAGCCCGGGAGCTCGGCGGGGTGGCGCGCGTACACCACGAGCTCGTGCCGGCCGAGCTCGCGCAACGCCGCCACGGTCTGACGCTGGACGCGCGAGATGCCCTTGCCCTCCGGCGCCACGGACGTCGCGTCAACGCCGAGCCGCACGCCGCTGCTTCAGTCTCGAGAC
>JBBSIG010000134.1:0-7237 GCA_038232215.1 Gaiellales bacterium
CCGTCCTGCGTGACCAGCGCGATCCGCATCCCGCGCGCGACGAAGAGCATGTAGACGAGCAGGAGCGCCGCCGCGCCGATCAGGCCCAGCTCCTGTGCGAGCGCCGAGTAGATGAAGTCGGTGTGGAGGTACGGGATCAGCGGCGTGCCAGCGGTCGACTCGAAGGTCCCCTTGCCGAGGCCCGTGCCGCCGAAGTGCCCGTTGCCGATCGAGTACAGGGACTTCACGAGCTGCAGGCTCTGGCACTCCTGGCGCAGGTGGAGCTTTCCGTCGAACGAGCAGGGGACGGGGCTCGACGTCCACGGGTGCAGCCAGATGGTCACCCGCTCGCGCACGTGTGCCGTGATCTGGTACACGCCCGCCGCCCCCACGACGAAGAGGCCGAGGCCGAGCGCGGCGTACAGGGCGCGCGCCGTCGCCACGTAGAGCATCGCGAGGAAGATCCCGAAGAAGAGCAGGGCGCTGCCGAGGTCGTTCGTCTCCACGAGCACGAGCATCGCGGCGCCCCAGATCACGAGCAGCGGGCCGAAATCCTTGAGCCGCCCCTGGGCGAGGACCTCCCGCTTCTCGCGGAGGTAGCCCGCGAGGAAGACGATCAGCATGATCTTGGCCAGCTCGCCGGGCTGAAACTGGAGCGAGCCGACGTGCACCCAGAGCCGCGCGCCGTTCACCGTCGTCCCGAGGCCGGGCAGCGCGGGCAGGAAGAGGAGGCCCACCGCCGTCAGCCCGAAGAGGTACTTGTAGCTCTCGAGCCGCCGGTAGTCGCGCCGCAGCAGGATCAGCGTCGCCGAGAACACGCCGACGGCGATCACGATCCAGAGCCCCTGCCGGAAGGCGTCCGTTGGGTCGAGCCGGTAGATCTCGGTGACGCCCACGGCGGTCAGCAGGCCGGCCATCGGCAGCAGGTACGGGTCGGCGTGCGGGACGGTCACGCGGGCGACGAGGTGGGCGACGAGGTAGAGGCCGAGGAAGAAGCCCGCGTACGAGAGCGAGGCGGTCGAGACGACCGACTGGCGGGCGATGTACACGCTCGCGAACCCGAGCGCCGTCAGCATGCCGACGGCGACGAGGTTCAGGAGCTCGCGATTCCTCGCGCTCACCGCGTGAGGACCCAGAGGAGGGCGAGGACGACGACGACCCCGGCGAGCAGGAGCAGCAGGGGCAGGAAGCGCCGGACGGCGGACCCCTGCGCCTCCGAGGGCCGCTCGGGGCTCCCTGCCGGCGGGACGGCGAAGCGCTCGGCTTCCTCCGGGGGCACGACCATCGTGTCGACGGCCGGAACGGCCTCGATCCCGCTCAGGGTGTCCTCCTCGTCGTCGGCGGGCTCGGTCTCCGGGTCGGCCGTCGGGACGAGCCGGGCCGTCTCCTCGAGCTCGTCGGCCCGGCCTGAGATCTCGAAGAAGACGACGGTGATGTTGTCCTCGCCGCCGCTTCGGTTCGCCTCCTTGATCAGCGCGCGCGCGGCGAGCTCGAGGCTCTCGCGATGCCGCTCCACGGTCGCGAGGATCTCCTCGTCGTCGAGCATCGACGTAAGGCCGTCCGAGCAGAGCAGGTAGACGTCGCCCGCCCGCGTCTCGACCGCGAAGGTGTCGACGTCGACGTCCGGATCGGTCCCGAGCGCGCGCGTGATCACGGAGCGCTGGGGGTGCGAGGCGGCTTCCTCGGGCGAGAGCTTGCCGCTGCGCAGGAGCTCGCCGACGAGCGAGTGGTCCTCGGTCAGCTGCTCCAGCCGGCCGTCGCGGATGACGTAGGCACGCGAGTCGCCCACGTGCCCGAACGCGACCCGGTCGTCCTCGACGAGCGCGACCGTCATCGTCGTTCCCATGCCGGAGACGTCCGGGTCCTCGCTCTGTCTCTGGTAGACGCGTCGGTTCGCCTCCTGGATCAGCGCTGCCACCCGTTCCACGCCGCTCCCGTGGCCTGCCTCCTCCCGGAGCGCCGCCGCCGCCAGCCGCGACGCGATCTCTCCGGCGCGCGGCCCGCCCATGCCGTCCGCGACGGCGAAGAGCGGCGGCTCGCAGACATAGGCGTCCTCGTTTCGCCGCCTCCTGCGGCCGGTGTCCGACACTCCTGTGCTCGAGCCGAGCGTCATCGCTCGAACCGGAAGTCCGTCTCTCCGACGCGGACGACGTCTCCGGGCGCCAGCTTGCGAGCGCGGTCGATGCGCCGGCCGTTGACGTAGGTGCCGTTCGTCGACCCGACATCCTCGATCCAGACGCCGTCGCGGCGGGGCTCGAAGCGCGCGTGGCGGGAGGACGCGAAGTCGTCTGACGCGAGCTCCAGGTCGTTCTGCGCCCCTCGCCCGACGGTCAGCTGGGCGGAGTCGAGCGGGTGGTCGGCGCCCGCCTGCAGGGCGGGGCTCTTCAGCACGACGAGGCGGCCGGTGCGCGGAAGGGCCGCCGCGGCGCCCGGCTGGGGTTTCATGATGAAGCTCTCCTGCGGGAGTCGTAGATCTCGGCTCGCGCTCCGCACGATTCTCCAGATGAAGAGGTAGAGCAGCACCAGAAAGAGGATCTTGAGGACGAGGAGCGCCTCCTCGACGGCGAGGGTCGCGACCGTCACGGCACTTCGCGGCGGAAGACGATCTCGGTGGAGCCGATCGTCACCCGATCACCGCTCGAGAGCTTCATCCGCCTGGCCCGGTGCCCGTTCACCTCCAGGCCGTTCGTGGAGTCGAGGTCGACGATCCAGTACGCGGCGCCTTCCTGTCTCAGCTCGGCGTGGCGCCTGGAGGCGTTGGGGTCGGAGAGCTGGACGTCGCAGTCCCTCGAGCGTCCGATCACGACGCGGCGGCCGGCGACCTCGTGGCGGGTGCCGTCCCAGGTGAGGCTGACCCGCTCGCGCTCCATCCCGAGCTCGCCGGCGGGCACGGCCTCCGTCGCCGCGGGCGTCTTCGGTCGGTAGATCATCGTCGCCCCCGGCTCCACTTGACCCTGCGGCTCGCCGTCCACGGCTGCGGGCGCCGCCTGCCCGGCCGCGGGCTGTGCCAGCCGGGTCGCGATGCCGAACTCGCCCTTCGAGAGGTCGTCGTCCGTCTCGAAGAGGACCTTCGGCGGCGAGAGGAGCGCGTAGCTCTCCTTGCGGGCGTGCTCGGCCAGGAACTCCTGCAGCTCCCCGACGAGCGAGCTCTCGAAATCCTCCGACTGCTCGCGGTCCGACGTCGAGAGATAGATCGTGTACTCGTTCGGCACGTAGACGCGCGAGACCGAGACGGTGCGGTGGTCGTCCATCTCCTTCGCGAGCTTCCGCGCGAGCTCGATCGGCTGGACGTTCTTCGGAAACGCCCGCCCGAACACGCCCTCGAAGAGGCTCTCGATCTTCTGCTCGATCGCGCGCAGCATCGTCGGTTACGGGGTTCCCCCCGGGGCGGATCCTAGCCCCTCGAGGGCGCGCCGAGGCGGGCCTCGCCGGCCGCCTGCACGACGGAAACCCGGAGGGCGAGCGCCGCACAGGTCACCCAGGCGGCCGCGACGAGCGGCAGTGACGAGGCTCCCGGCGCCAGGAGGAGCGTCGCGGCGACCATCGCCGCCCCGATCGCCGCGATCCCCCACCGGCCGCGTTTGCGGGCGGTGGGGAGCGCGGCTGCCAGACCGGCGAGCGCGAGCGCCTCCAGGGCGAGCGCGGGGTGCGCGAGAAGCGTGTTCAGGAGTGCGCCGGCGACTGCGAGCGGCCCTTCGCTGCCGGCGATCCCGAGATCGCCCGTCTCGGCGCCCCCGGTGAACGGGAGCGACGCGTGCGCAAGGCCCGCCGTGACGCCCGAGAGCAACACGGCTGCCGCGGTCTGCGCGGCCCGGCGCACGGGCGAGCGGATCGCGAGCGAGGCGAGCGGCGCGAGCCCGAGCGCGCCGAGCGGGGCGAGCACGGGGCCGAGGACGCAGGCGAGCCCGGAGCGCGGCTCTCGCCACGCGAGCGCGAGCCAGGTCGCGGCCAGCAGGGAGTAGAGGAGAGCGAGCCCGAGCGAGAGGTTCCCGCACGGGAGGATCGGAACGGCGAGGGCGAAGGCAAGTCCCGCGCGCTCGCGCGCGAGCGCGACGGCCCCCGCGATCGCTGCCAGCAGGAAGGCCGAGCCTCCCGGGTAGAAGGGCAGTGCCGTCGCGCTCCAGCCGGCGGCGAGGGCGGCTAGCCCGGCGGCCGCCAGGCGCCCGGGGTCCGGCGCGAGGGCGAGCGGCCGGACCGGTTGCCTCCGTCTCGGCTCCCGCAGCCTGCGCGCGCTCCGAAGGAGCGAGGCCAGCCGGCCGGCCGAGGGCCGGCGCGCGGGCTCGAGCGAGAGGGCGGCGTCCACCGCGCGCACGAGCTCGCGCGGCAGGTCCGGGCGCCTGGAGGCGAGGGGGGGCGTGCCGCGCTCGATCGCACGAGCCGTCTCCAGCAGGGAGCCGCGCCAGAACGGGTGCTCGCCGGCGAGTGCCTCGTACAGCAGCAGCCCGGCCGCCCAGACGTCGCTCGCGGCGCTCGCCTCCTTGCCGCTCAGCCGCTCCGGAGCGATGTACGCGAGCGTCCCGGGGACGTCTCCGACCGCCGTCAGCGTCTCGGCCTCGGCCATCTGAGCGAGCCCGAAGTCGAGCAGCCTGATCGAGATCCCCTCGCCCTCCGCCAGCAGGACGTTCGAGGGCTTCACGTCGCGGTGGACGATGCCGCGCCCGTGGGCGTGGGCGAGAGCGTCCAGGATCTGCGCTGCCGCCTCGACGGCGTCCGCGTCGTCGAGCTCGCCCGCCCGCAGCGCCTCGCGGAGCGTCCGTCCGGGAACGTAGTCGTAGGCGATGTAGACGTGGCCCTCGTCGCGCCCGAGCGCCCGCGCGCGCAGGCAGCGCTCGTGGCTCAGTCGCGCCGCCGCCTCGGCCTCCCGCTCCGCCCGCGAGGCTGCCTTGCCCTCGCGGCGGACGATCTTCAGCGCGACCTGCGCCCCGCTCTGCTCGTCCCGGGCGAGCCAGACCGAGCCCGAGCCCCCGCTGCCGAGCGGGCGCAGGGGCCGGTAGCGATCGAGCACGAGCTCGCTGGAGGCGACGTCTGTGGCGACTTCGGACACGGTTCCACCGGGTTGGCCGCGGCGCCGGAAACTCCTTTCCCAGCCGACCGGCGCGGTACAGTGGGCCCTCGCTTTCCCGCAGAGGCGCGATGACGGAGCGCGACGACAACATCGAGTTCGACTTCTTCGACGAGCCCGAGACCGCGGAGGCGACGAGGCGGGCCCGGCTGGTCCGGAGCCCGCGCGGGCCTCGCGGGCCGAGGCGGCCGATCCGAGCGCCGACCGGGCTGACGCCGCTCCTCCGCCTCGCGGGCCTCGTCGCCTTCGCCATCCTGATCGTCGTGCTGCTCGTCTTCTGGGCGCAGAGCTGTCGGGGGGCGAGCAAGCGGAGCTCCTACCGGAACTACTTCGAGAAGGTGCAGACGATCGCGGCCGGCTCCCAGAGAAACGGGGCGCAGCTCAATACGGCGCTCACGACGCCGGGCCTCAAGCAGGCGGGTGTCGTGAGCAAGCTCCGGCTGCTCTCCCAGAACGAGCAGCTGAACGTCGACAACGCCGAGAAGCTCGCCCCACCCGGGCCGCTCCGCGTCGAGAACCAGCACCTTATCGAGGCGCTCCAGCTGCGGGTCAGCGGGCTGCGCGGCCTCGCCGACGCGTTTCGCTCGACTGCGCGCTCGAGCAACGCCGCCGCGGCGGGAAGCCTCCTCTCCACGCAGGCCCAGCGGCTGGCCGCGAGCGACGTGGTCTGGGACGATCTCTTCAAGGACCCGGCCGTCACCGAGCTGAGACGGCAGGACGTCAGCGGCGTCGCGGTTCCCGACTCGAACTTCCTCACCGACGCCGAGGTCGCGAGCAGCCGCTCCATGCAGCTCGTCTTCCAACGCATGCGCGGGGCGGCCCGCGGCGGCACGACGGCGGGCCCGCGGGGAACGGGGCTCGTGTCGGTGACCGTGCTGCCCGCGGGCGACGAGCTCTCGACCAGCACGCTCAACACGATCACAGCGTCGACGAACCTCGCGTTCAGGGTCGCCGTCAAGGACACGGGCAGCTCGCAGGAGGTGCGGATCCCGGTCGCGGTGACGATCAAGGCCAACCCGCCGATCGTGCGCAGGGCGACGATCGCCTCGATCGATCCGGGCGAGACGAAGACTGTGACGATCTCGGACATCGGCGAGCCGCCCTTCTCGCGAACGACGATCACCGTCGCCGTCAAGCCGGTGAAGCAGGAGAAGACGAAGACGAACAACTCAGCCGTCTACCCGGCGATCTTCTCGGTCCCGTAGAGCCGCGCCGTTGACTGCGTTCACGGCAGGCGTGATCGCGATCGTCGCCGGGGCGGTCGCGGTCGCCGCGGTCGCCCTCGCCGCGCTCGCCTGGCTCAAGCTTCGCAGCGTCCGGGCCTCGCAACTCGTCCTGCTCGGGGGGGGCAAGGCCGATCTCGTCGACTTCGCCGTCTCGCTGCAGGGCCGCATCGACGACCTGCACCGGGCGGTCGACGAGGTGGCCGCCGGTCTCGCCCGGGTCGATCGCCGCGTCGACGAGTCCGTCTCCAAGACCTCGATCGTCCGCTACGACGCCTATGCGGACACGGGGGGCCACCAGTCGGCGACGCTCGCGTTCCTCGACGCGGGCCGGACCGGCGTCGTCGTGAGCGCCATCCAGGGTCGCGACTACGCGCGCATCTACATGAAGGAGCTCGAGCGCGGCCGGGCTCCCGTCGCACTCTCGCCCGAGGAGCTCGAGGCCGTCGAGCGCGCGATGGCGCAGTAGCTCGCTCGAGCCGGGGAACGGCGCGCACACTCAGCGTCGCAGCGTGTGACCGAGCCGCGTGCGTTGCTAGATTCTGCGTCCAGTGCAGCAAGTTCTCGTCCTGAACGCGAGCTACGAGCCGCTGAACGTCTGCTCGGTTCGGCGCGCGCACGTGCTCGTGTTCAAGGGCAAGGCGGAGGTACTGGAGCAGCTCGACGAGCCGCTCCACTCCGCGACCGACACGTACGCGTGGCCCCACGTGATCCGGCTCGTCACCTACGTCCGGGTGCCGCGCTCGATCCAGCGCAAGATCTCCCGCCGCGCGCTCTTCGCCCGCGACGGCTGGCGCTGCGTCTACTGCGGCACGGCGGGCGGGCGGCTCACCCTCGACCACGTCGTGCCGCGGAGCAGGGGCGGCGAGTCCGTCTGGGAGAACGTCGTCACCTCGTGCGCCCCGTGCAACCTGCGCAAGGGGAATCGCCTCCTGAACGAGATCTCCATGCAGCTCTCCGCGCCGCCCCGACC
>JBBSIG010000135.1:0-7123 GCA_038232215.1 Gaiellales bacterium
CCTCGTCACCCTGCTCTTCCACGCGGCGGTCTTCACGGGGGAGGAGGCGCTCGCCGGCTTCGTGCTCGGCGGCCTGATCGGGTTCGGGCTCGCCGTCGTGCTCGCCCACTCGCGCCTGCTGCAGCGCGGCTTTCTCCCCTACATCATCGCGTCACAGACGGTCCCGATCCTCGCGATCGCGCCGATGGTCGTCGTCGGACTCGGCTCGAAGGGGGTCGAGGGCTGGCAGGCGGTCGCGATACTCGCCGCCTACCTGACGTTCTTCCCGGTCGCGATCAACGCGCTGCGCGGGCTGCACTCCCCCGACCCGCGCGCGCTCGAGCTGATGCACTCGTACGCCGCGAGCCGCTGGCGCACGCTGTGGCGCCTCCGCGTGCCGGCGTCGCTGCCGTTCCTCTTCACTGCGCTTCGCATCTCCGCCACCGCGAGCGTGATCGGCGCGATCATCGGCGAGACCCCCGCGTCCATCCAGGACGGGCTCGGCGGCGCGATCGTCAACTTCAACCAGTACTACTCGCTCGAGCCGACGCGCCTCTGGGCGACGAACCTCGTCGCCGCGGCGCTCGGGATCGTCTTCTTCCTCGCCGTCGTGATCGCCGAGCGGGTCGTGCTGCGGCGCGCCCCCGAGAACATTGCCTGAAGAGCCGATGAGCGAGGCGGGCGCCGCGGCTGTATCCGCGAGGGACGTGACGAAGTCGTTCGGGCGCGGCGGCGTGACTGCGCTCGAGCGCGTCGACCTCGACGTGCAGCCCGGCGAGCTCGTCTCGCTGATCGGGCCGTCCGGCTGCGGCAAGTCGACGCTCCTGCGGATCATCGGCGACCTGATCGAGCCCACGAGCGGCGAGGTGATCGTGAACGGCAAGAGTGCGCACCGGGCGCGCCTCGACCACGACTACGGGATCGTCTTCCAGGATCCCGTGCTGTACGACTGGCGCACCGTCTCGCAGAACATCTCGCTCCCGCTCGAGATGCTCCGCTGGGACAAGCGCCACCGCACCGAGCGCGTGCGGGAGATGCTGGAGCTGGTCGAGCTCGAAGGCTTCGAGGCTCACCATCCGTGGCAGCTCTCGGGCGGGATGCAGCAGCGCGTCTCGATCGCGCGGGCGCTCTCCTTCGACCCGGCGCTCCTGCTGATGGACGAGCCGTTCGGCGCTCTCGACGAGATGACGCGCGAGCGCCTGAACATGGAGCTCCTGAGGATCTGGGAAGCGAGCGGCTCGACGATCGTCTTCGTGACCCACTCGATCGCCGAGGCCGTCTTCCTCTCGACGCGCGTCGTCGTCATGTCCGCCCGGCCGGGTCGGATCGCCGGCATCGTGGACGTCGACCTCCCACAGCCGCGAAGCGCCGAGACGCGCGAGCAGCCGCGCTTCTTCGAGCTCGTGACCGAGGTCCGCGAGCGGCTCGCGGCCGGAGGCGCCGACCGGATCACGGCGGCTGCGCTCGCGGAGGAGGAGCACTGAGCACGGCACCGACCGTCGTGCAGCCGGTCCCGGCGGCGGCGCTCGGGGCTCGCCTGGGTCGGCGCCTGCAGGACTGGACGCCCGCCGCGGCGGTGTTCGTGCTCGCGCTCCTCGCCTGGCAGGGCCTCGTCACCGCGTTCCACGTCCAGGCCTTCCTGCTGCCGAAGCCGACGGAGATCGCGCAGGCGTTCTGGGAGAACTTCGGCACGCTCTGGAGCGCGGGGCTCACGACGTTCGAGGAGGCGCTCGGCGGCTTCGCGATCGGCTCCAGCCTCGGTGTCCTGGCCGCCCTCGCCCTCGCGCGCTGGCGGCGCGTGGGCTCGGCGTTCATGCCGTACGCGATCGCGGCGAACGCGATCCCGATCATCGCGTTCGCGCCGATCACGAACAACTGGTTCGGCCTCCTGAACCCGGTCTCGAAGATGGTGATCGCGGCCGTGCTCTGCTTCTTCCCCGTGCTCGTGAACACCCTGCGGGGGTTGACGTCCGTGCACCCGTCCTCGATCGAGCTCATGCGCTCGTACGCGGGCGGCCAGGTCTCGGTGTTTCGCTGGGTGCGCGTGCCGAGCTCGCTGCCGTACCTCTTCTCCGGGCTGAAGGTGGCAAGCGTGCTGTCGATGATCGGCGCCATCGTCGGGGAGTACTTCGGCGGGCCGATCGACGCGCTCGGCGTGCTCATCCTGAACGACTCGCAGCTGTTCAACTTCCCCCGCGCGTGGGCCGGAATCGTGCTCGCGAGCGCCTTCGGGATCGCGTTCTACGCCGCCGTCGCGACGCTCGAGCACCTGACGACGTCCTGGCATCCGTCGTCGCGCACCTTTCGCTCGGAGTGACGGAGCGTCACAATGGCGGGACTCGACCGGAAAGGGGATGGTGCATGAAGCGCAAGGTCTGGCTCGGAGGGCTCCTCACGCTCCTCGCCCTCGCTCTCGCCGCCTGGGGCGGCCTCGGCACGAGCGCCGGGACGGCGGCGAGGACTCCTGCGGCGGCACAGGGCGCCGCCCTGACAAAGGTCACGCTGCAGCTCAAGTGGGTGACGCAGGCGCAGTTCGCGGGCTACTACGCCGCGCAGGCGAAGGGCTACTACAAGCAGCAGGGGCTCGACGTGCGGATCAAGGTCGGCGGCCCGAGCATCACGCCAGAGACGGTCGTCGTCGGCGGGCAGGCCGAGTTCGGGATCGACTGGCTCCCGGCACTCCTCGCCGCGCGCGACAAGGGCGGCGACCTCGTCAACGTCGCCCAGGTCTACACCCGCAGCGGCATGACCGAGGTGACGCACAAAGACAGCGGTATCACCTCGATCAAGAAGCTGAAGGGCAAGAAGGTCGGCGTCTGGTGCTGCGGCAACGAGAACGAGCTCTACGCAGCGCTCGTCAAGAACGGGCTGGACCCGAAAGGCGACGTCCAGATCGTGAACCAGCCGTTCGACATGAACCTCTTCCTGCAGCGGCAGGTCGACGCGGCGGCGGCCATGACCTACAACGAGCTCGCCCAGGTGCTCGAGTCGAAGAACCCGAAGACCGGCAAGCTCTACACGCTCAAGGACCTGAACGTGATCAAGATGGAGAGCGCCGGAACCGGGATGCTCGAGGACGGCGTCTTCGTCCGTGGCGACTGGATCAAGGACTCGGCGAACCAGGAGACGGCGAAGAAGTTCCTCGCCGCGTCGTTCAAGGGCTGGGTCTACTGCCGCACGCACCTCCAGGACTGCGTCAGCATCGTCCTCAAGGAGGGCACGGCGCTGCCGAAGGGCCATCAGACCTGGCAGATGAACGAGGTCAACGCTCTGATCTGGCCGGCCCCGAAGGGGATCGGCGTCATGGATCCGGCCGCGTTCAAGCGCACGGCCACGATCGCGAAGCAGTTCAAGGTGATCAAGAAGCCGGCCAGCTCGAGCGCCTATCGCGCCGACCTGGCGAAGGCCGCTGTCGCGATGCTGAAGAAGCAGAAGGTGGACGTGGTCGGCCGGAGCTGGAAGAAGGCGAACGTCAAGGTAACGGCCGGCGGAAAGTAAGCCCGCGTCGAGCTCGGGCCACCCGGAGCTCCGGGTGGCCCGAGCGAACCGGGAGCGAGTCGACGACGAGGAGGCGGTCGAGCGTGTCGGTCTTGATCAAGGGTGGTCGCATCATCACGGCGGCCGACGACTACGTCGGCGACGTCTACGTCGAGGGCGAGACGGTGTCGCTGATCGGCGAGTCGCTCGACCTGGACGCGGACCGAGTCGTCGACGCGACGGGGAAGTATGTCCTGCCGGGCTGCATCGACCCGCACACTCATCTCGACATGCCCTTCGGCGGGACGGTCACGGTCGACGACTTCGAGTCGGGCCATGTCGCGGCGGCGTTCGGCGGCACCACCTGCCACGTCGACTTCTGCATCCAGGGCAAGGGCCAGAGCTTCGGCGAGGCGCTCGAGACCTGGCACGGCAAGCGTGAGGGCAAGGCGCTGATCGACAACGGGTTCCACATCGCGGTCACCGACCTGCGCGAGGGCGGCTCGCTCGAGGAGCTCGCCTCGCTGCCCGATCAGGGCGTCACGAGCTACAAGCTCTTCATGGCCTACAAGGGCGCGCTCATGGTCGACGACGAGACGCTCTTCAGGACGATGCAGGTCGCGGCGGAGACGGGCGCGCTCGTGATGGTGCACGCGGAGAACGGCGACGCGATCGACGTGCTCGTGCAGGAGGCGCTCGCGCGAGGCGAGACGGAGCCCCGCTACCACGCTCTCACCCGTCCGCCCGAGACCGAGGGCGAGGCGACGAACCGGGCGATCCAGCTCGCGCGCGTCGCCGGGTCGCCGCTCTACGTCGTGCACGTGTCGTGCAAGGAGTCGATCGACCCGATCGCGCGCGCGCGCGAGGCGGGCTGGAACGCGTGGGGCGAGACCTGTACGCAGTACTTCTTCGTCGACACGACCTTCCTCGAGCGGCCCGACTTCGAGGGCGCGAAGTACGTCTACACGCCGCCGCCGCGCGACAAGGCGAACCAGGAGCACCTTTGGAACGCGGTGCGCACGGACACCCTCTCGGCCATCTCCACCGACCACTGCGCGTTTCTCTGGGACGGCCAGAAGACCCTCGGCCGGGACGACTTCTCGAAGATCCCGAACGGCGGGCCCGGGATCGAGAACCGGCTGCACATGATCCACGAGTTCGGGGTCCGCCAGGGTCGGCTGACGCTCAACAGGATGGTCGAGCTGCTCTCGACGAACCCGGCGAAGCTGTTCGGGCTCTATCCGCGCAAGGGAACCGTGGCGGTCGGCTCGGATGCGGACATCGTCGTCTTCGACCCCGGGAAGCGGCACACGATCTCGGCGGCGACGCACCGCTCCAGGGTCGACTACAACCTCTTCGAGGGCACGGAGGTGACGGGCACGCCGGAGCTGGTGCTGCTCCGCGGGCAGGTTCTCGTCGACGGCGACGAGCTGGTGGCGTCGCCGGGGTACGGGCAGTTCGTGAAGCGTGCGCGCTTCGGCGAAGAGCTGTCGCGCGGGCGGCAGCGAGCCGCGAGGTAGAGATAGCGGCGCCGAGTCCTCGCTCGCGGTAGCGTGCCGCTCGTGGGCAAGCTGTACGCGAGGATCGACGAGAAGCTCGAGAGCTGGATCGGCCGCCAGCGCGTGTTCTTCGTCGGTACCGCCCCGAGCAGTGCCGACGGCCATGTCAACGTCTCGCCGAAAGGGCCGATCGAGAGCCTGCGCGTGCTCGACGAGCGGACCGTCGCCTACCTCGACTTCGCGGGCAGCGGCGTCGAGACGATCGCCCACCTGCGCGAGAACGGCCGGATCGTCGTCATGTTCTGCGCGTTCGAGGGGCCGCCGCGGATCGTCCGGCTTCACGGCCGGGGCTCGGTCGTGCAGCTCGGAGAGCCCTCGTTCTCCGACCTTGCGCGGGACTTCGACCCGGCCTCGCTACCGGCGGGCGAGGAGCGCGCCCGCGCGGTCGTGCGCGTCGAGGTCTCCCGCATCGCCGATTCCTGCGGCTACGGCGTGCCGCTCATGCACTACGAGGGGGAGCGCCGGCAGGCGACCGCCTGGACGGAGAACCGCCTGAGGACGGACGGGTCCGGCGCCGTCCGCGCGTACGTCGCGGAGCGGAACGGCGCGAGCATCGACGCGCTGCCCGGAATCGATCCGGCGCTCGTGCTCGAAGGCGAGATCTGAGCGCTCGGGCGGCCGAGACCGCCCTCCCGAGCCATGTCAACCGCGCCAGAAGCGTGACAGTTCTTCCACAACCGTCCGCGAGGGCCGGCAAACAGGGTCAGACCCTTGGGTCTCGCGTTGCCGGCCGATCGGGCCTTGCCCCGACGAGCCCCGTCCGTAGAAGAGGGGCTCGCCGGGCTGAAAAGGCGGCTCAGCGCGTCTGCGGGAAGCCCAGGTTGACCTCGCTGGTCGCCGGGTCCGGCCAGCGGCTCGTGACCACTTTGCCGCGCGTGTAGAAGTTGATCCCCTCGGGCCCGTAGACGTGCGTATCGCCGAAGAGCGACGCTTTCCAGCCGCCGAACGAGTAGTAGGCGACCGGCACCGGAATCGGCACGTTGACGCCCACCATGCCTGCCTCGACCTCGAACTGGAACTGCCGGGCGACGCCGCCGTCGCGTGTGAAGATGGCCGTGCCGTTGCCATAGGGGTTCTCGTTCACGAGCCGGACGGCCTCGTCGTAGGTCCCCACCCGCGTGACCCCGAGCACCGGCCCGAAGATCTCGTCTCGATAACAGTCCATCTCGGGGGAGACGTTGTCGAGCAGCGAGGCGCCGAGGAAGAAGCCGTCGCCTTCCACCCCGGCCTCGCGACCGTCCGCGACGACCGTCGCGCCCTGCTCGCGTCCGCTGTCGACGTAGGAGGCGACCCGATCGCGGTGCTCGCCCGTGATCAGGGGCCCCATCTCGACGTCGGGGTCGAGCCCGTTCCCGACGACGATCTTCGGCAGCCGCTTCCTGATCGCCTCCACGAGCGGGTCGCCGACATCGCCGACCGCCACGACCATCGAGATCGCCATGCAGCGCTCGCCGGCGGAGCCGTAGCCCGCGCTGACGGCGGCGTCCGCCGCCATCTCGAGGTCCGCGTCCGGCAGGACGATCATGTGGTTCTTCGCGCCGCCGAGCGCCTGGACGCGCTTGCCCTGCCTAGTCCCGGTCTCGTAGATGTACCTGGCTATCGGCGTCGAGCCCACGAAGCTGACCGCCGAGACGTCGGGATGCTCGAGCAGCGCGTCGACCGCCACCTTGTCGCCGTGGACGACGTTGAAGACGCCGTCTGGCACGCCCGCGTCCCGCAGCAGCTCGGCGAGGAAGAGCGAGGCGGAAGGATCCTTCTCCGACGGCTTCAGGACGAACGTGTTTCCGCAGGCGATCGCCGGAGCGAGCATCCAGAGCGGCACCATCGCCGGGAAGTTGAAGGGGGTGATGCCGGCCACGACGCCGAGCGGCTGCCTGATCGAGTAGACGTCGATGCCGCTCGAGGCCTGCTCCGAGAACCCGCCCTTCAGCAGGTGCGGGATGCCGCAGGCGAACTCGACCACCTCGAGCCCGCGCGCGACCTCGCCCAGCGCGTCCGAGAGCACCTTGCCGTGCTCCGCGGTGAGGATGCGCGCGACGTCCTCGCGCTGCTCGTCGAGCAGGCGGCGGATGCGGAAGAGGATGTCCGAGCGCTTCGAGAGGGACGTC
>JBBSIG010000136.1:0-7003 GCA_038232215.1 Gaiellales bacterium
CGCGGCACCTTGACGACGAGATCGAAGCGATCGAGGAGGGCCCGCGACAGCTTGTCGCGATAGGCGGCGAGCCGCTGACCAGAGCAGAGGCACTCCACGGCGGGATCGCCGCGCGCGCCGCAGGGACAGAGGTTCATCGTCGCCACGAGCTGGAAGCGGGCGGGGAACACCGCCCGCCCGGCGGCTCGCGCGATGCTGATCTCACCGTCCTCGAGCGGCTGCCGCAGAGCTTCGAGCGCGGGCCGCGCGAACTCGGCCAGCTCGTCGAGCAGGAGCACTCCGTGGTGGGCGAGGCTGGCCTCGCCCGGGCGCGGGCCCGGCCCCCCGCCGACGATCGCGGCCGTCGAGGCGCTGTGGTGCGGCGCGCGGAAGGGCGGCTCCGTCAGGAGCGGGTGCTGCGAGGCCAGCAGACCGGCAACCGAGTGGATGCGGGTGACCGCGAGCGCCTCCTCCTCGGCGAGCGGCGGCAGGATTCCGGGCAGCCGCCGTCCGAGCATCGTCTTGCCGGTTCCGGGCGGCCCCGCGAGCAGCAGGTTGTGGCCGCCGGCAGCGGCGAGCTCGAGCGCTCGCCGCGCCCGCTCCTGCCCGAGCACGTCCGCGAGATCGGGGCAAGTCACGACCCGCCCGTTCCCCTCCGCCGCCACGTACGGCTCGGGCCTCAGCTCTCCGCGCAGGTACGCCACCGCCTCGGCCAGGTGCCTGATCGGTACCGCCTCGACGCCGGCGAGCGCGGCCTCCGCGGCCGACTCGGCGGCGCAGAGAATGTGCGAGAGACCGTCCCGCCTCGCACCCTCCGCCACGGCGAGCACGCCGCCCACCGGTCGCACACGTCCGTCGAGCGCGAGCTCCCCGATCGCCGCGTGCAGCGCCAGTGCCCGCTCGGGAACCTGCCGCGAAGCCGCGAGCACGGCGAGCGCGATCGGCAGGTCGAAGCCCGAGCCCTCCTTGCGCAGGCCCGCAGGCGCGAGATTGACCGTGATGCGCCGCAACGGCCACTCGAGCTCCGCGGACGTGATCCCGCTCCGCACGCGCTCCTTCGCCTCCTGGCAGGCCCGGTCGGCGAGCCCGACGATCGCGAAGCCGGGAACGCCTAGCTGCAGGTGCGCCTCCACCTCGACGCGCCTCGGCTCGAGGCCAACGAGCGCGTGCGTGATCGCGCGGGCGAGCATCCCGTCAAGCTAGAGAGGAGCGGCGCACGTGTCCGTCACGGCTCTGTGCCGAGAGCGAGACAACGCCACTCCTCGGCGCGCGCCGGCACTCGAAGGTGCTATAAGTAGCACATGGCCAGTGTCGGGGTGCGGGAGCTGCGACAACGCGCGAGCGAGCTGTTGCGCCGGGTCGCGCGAGGCGAGACGATCCAGGTGACCGACCGCGGCCGGCCGGTTGCGCTTCTCTCGCCCCTGCCGGAGGCCGGCCCGCTTGCACGACTGCGCGCGGCCGGCGACGTCGAGCCCGCCGCAGCCCCTGCCGGCGACTTGCCGCCACCCTTGCCGCTTCGGACAGGTCAAGAGCCGCCCGCGGCCGTGCTGGCGCGGTTGCGGCGCGATGAGCGCTGAGCGAGTCGTCTACCTCGACTCCTCGGCGATCGTGAAGCTCGCCGTCGAGGAGCCCGAGTCGACGGCGTTGCGGTCGTACCTCCGGCGGAGAAGGCCGTGGGTCAGCAGCGCCCTGGCGCGCGCCGAGCTGGGACGTGCGCTCCTTCCGCTCGGCGAGGCCGCGCTGCGGCGCGGGCGGGATGTGCTCTCCCACCTCGAGCTGATCCGGATCAACGATCGGATTCTCGCCGCCGCCGGCTCGATGCTTCCGGCCGAGGTGAGGACTCTCGACGCGATCCATCTCGCGACCGCACAGCAGCTCGAGACCGACCTCGCCCGGCTGGTCACCTACGACGAGCGTATGAGCGTGGCTGCGCAGGCGATCGGCTGCTCGGTGGTCGCGCCGAGCTGAGACCTTCCGACCCGGCGCTCGTCGATCGCGAAACACGCAAGACTCCAGTCGTGGAGCCCTGGCAGAAGGTGGGCGAGCGACCGCTCTACCGCGGCTACCGGACGATCACGGGCCGGCGGTACCGCTCGCCCGAGGGGGAGCTACACGAGTTCGACGTGAAGGTCGAGCAGCCCACGGCGGTGGTCGTCGCCTTGACGCCCGCGGGCGAGGTCGTCCTCGTCCGCGAGTTCCGGCCGGGGCCTGAGGCAGTCCTGCTCGAGCTGCCGGGCGGCGGGATCGACGAAGGCGAGGCGCCGGCGGACGCGGCGTCACGAGAGCTGCTCGAGGAGACCGGCTATGCCGGCGAGGTCGAGCCGGTCGGCTCGATGCTCGACTGCGCCTACTCCACCCGCGTGCGCCACGTCTTCGCCGTGCGCGAGGCGCGCTGCGTCGCGCGGCCGAGCCCGGGCGTCGGCGAGCACACGGAGGTCGCGCTCGTGTCGCTCGGAGACTTTCGCGAGCACCTGCGGGGCGGCCGGCTGACCGACGTCGGGCCGGGCTACCTCGCGCTCGACCGGCTCGGCCTGCTCTGAGACCGGCCGACCGGTGGGTCAGTCGGAGTCGCGGCCGACGGCGTCGACGTCCTCGGGCTCGCGAGGCAGCTCGAGCTCGACCGCGCTCGAGGGCCTCGGCCGTCGCGGCGGTCCGCTCGGCACGAGCGCGGGCTCCTCGGGCGGCGGCGGCGGAGGCGGCTCGCCCGGCTCGCCCAAGCCAAGCGCGCGCCGCACGCGAGCCCAGGCAGCCGAGACACGGCGGCGAAGAGTGACTCGAGCGGGTTTTCGCCGGCTCGGGGCCATCGCCTGATTCTAGTGCGGCCTCGCCAAACGTTCGACCCGAAGCAGTGCTTGCGGGAGGCCGCACTTGCGGCCGCTGCGCGGCCGGTTTCTGTTGTTTTCGGTCGCCGCCGGCCTGCATCGCGAGCGCTGCCCAGCCGAAAGGTCGAGGACTCCTGCCGGCAAAGAGGGCCGCGGCCGCGGAGCGGCCGCAAGTGCGGCGTCAGGGCACGCTGGTTCCCGGTGCAACGTTACGGGACGCCGCACTAGAATGCGTCCACGACGCGCTCCAGCCGGCCACCCCGCTCCGCGACGACGTCGAAGCGCACCTCGAGCTCCGCGAGGTCGGGCCGGCCGGCGAGCCAGCTCTCGGCGGCCCGGCGGATACGCCGCTGCTTCTCGGCGTCGACCATCTCGAGCGGATCGCCGAAGCGGTCGTGCTCCTTCCCCTTCACCTCGCACACGACGACCCGTCTGCCCCGGCGCGCGACGAGGTCGAGCTCGTTCCCGCCCGCCCAGACGTTCGTGCCGAGGATGCGGTAGCCGCGCAGGCGGTAGTGGAAGCGGGCCCGGCGCTCGGCGGCGTTCACCGCGCGTAGCAGAGGGCTTGGAACGAGCGGCGGTGGATCTCGCTCGGCCCGCGCTCGCGCACGACGGCGGAATGGCCCGGTGTGATGTAGCCGACGTGCGAGACGAAGCCGAACGCCGGGTAGAGAGCGTCGGCGCGGCGCATGTAGCGGTCGCGGGTCACCTTCGCGACGATCGAGGCCGCCGCGATCGCGGCGCTCTTCTCGTCGCCGTCCACCACGGCGCGATGCTCCGGGGCGCTCGGGCCCAGCCTGAAGCCGTCGACGAGACAGGCTTCGGCCGGCGGCGAGAGGGCGTGCAGCATCGAGCGGAGGCCGGCGAGGTTCGAGCGGTGGAGGCCGTTCCGGTCGATCTCGGTGGGCGGGATCACCCTCACCGCGATCCGGGCGGCGCAGCCGAGGACGGCGCGGAAGAGCTCCTCGCGCCGCTCGGGCGCACACTGCTTGGAGTCGTTGAGGAAGGAGAGCGGCCGCACCCGGTGGTCGCGCAGGCACGCGTAGTCGAGCAGCACGCCCGCGACGACCAGCGGTCCCGCGAGCGAGCCGCGGCCGGCCTCGTCTGCCCCCGCCACGTAGCGCGCACCGAGCCTGCGGTCGAACGCGAGCAGCTTCTTCCCGGTCCGCTTCATCCGCGCGAGGATATCGCCCGCATCGGAACGTCCCTGTGCCGGATGTGAGACTTCTTCACGCGCGCCGCGGCCGGGCCAAGCCGCCGCGAGAAGCGCTACCGGGGCCGCAGCTCGCGCACGCGGGCCTTCTTGCCCACCTTGCCGCGCAGGTAGTAGAGCTTGGCGCGGTTGACGTCGCCGATCGCCATGACCTCGATCTTGTCGATCTTCGGGGAGTGCAGGGGAAACGTCCGCTCGACGCCGACGCCGAAGGACTGCTTGCGCACGGTGAAGCTCTCGCGCGAGCCGGCGCCCTGGCGCTTGATCACGATTCCCTCGAACACCTGGAGCCGCTGCCGCTGCCCCTCGATCACCTTGAAGTGCACGCGCACCGTGTCGCCGGCCTTGAACGTCGGCAGGCCGTCGCGCAGCTGCCGCCGCTCGAGTGTCTCGATCACGTTGCTCATGGCGAGGAGCCCCCGGGAGAGGCCGCGGCAACTCTAGCGGACGGCGATCCGCTGCGGCGGCCAGTAGGTCGCGAACACCTTGCCGATCAGGTTCTTCCGCGGCACGAGCCCCCACACACGCGAGTCGCACGACTGTGAGCGGTTGTCCCCCATCATCAGATACCTGTCGGGCGGGATCCGCGTCAGCTTCCGCTTCCCCGAGGGGATGTCCGCCAGGGTCATCGTGCGGGTGTCGCGCCGACCGCGCTCGATGTACGGCTCGTTCAGGCGCCTGCCGCCGATGTAGACGACGCCGTTCCGCTCCTCCCAGCGGTCGCCGGGAATGCCGATCACGCGCTTCACGAACGTCCCTCCGGCCCCGCACTCCCGCTGGGCGAGCGGCGGCGTCCGGAAGACGACGATCTCTCCCCGCTGCGGCTCCCGGAAGCGATAGAGGAACCGGTTCGCCAGCACGCGGTCGGAGAAGCGGGCGAGGCAGCCCGAGCCCGGGGCCGCGCAGTGGAGCGTCGGCTCCATCGAGGAGGACGGGATCCGGTACGGGTTGACCACCCACGCCTTGATCGCGAACACGATCGCGACCGCGCCGACGATGGTGACGATCCAGTCGATCACCACCCTCGCGCGGTGCGAGAGCCCGAGCGCGTCGAGCGGGTTTCTCAGCTCAGGCTCCGGGCCCGGCTCTGCTCGCGCCGCCACTCCTCGATTCGCCCGTGATCGCCCGAGAGCAGGACGTCCGGGACACGCCAGCCGCGGAACTCGGCCGGACGCGTGTAGTGCGGGTACTCCAGCCCGCCCTCGAGCGCCTCCGAGAAGCTCTCGACGACCCCGGACTCGTCGCTCCCGAGCGCGCCGGGAAGCCGGCGCACGACCGCGTCCACGAGCACGAGCGCGGGCAGCTCTCCGCCCGAGAGGACGTAGGGCCCGATGGAGATCGCGTCGGAGGCGAGGTGGGTCACGATGCGCTCGTCGAAGCCCTCGAAACGCGCCGAGAGAAGCGTCAGGCGACTCTCGCCCGCGAGCTCCTCGACCGTCGCCTGGGTGAGCTGCCGCCCCTGCGGCGTCAGCGCGACGACGCGGTGTGCCGGCTGACCGCCGTACGCCGCGTCGAGGGCGGCGGCCACCACGTCGACCCGCAGGACCATCCCGGCGCCGCCCCCGTACGGGGCGTCGTCGACCTCGCCCGAGCGGAGCGGCGTGGTGTCGCGGTAGTTGAGCAGCCGGAGCTCGAGCTCGCGCCCGAGCACCGCGGCGAGTGGTCGCTGCTCGGTCATCCACGCGAACGCGTGCGGAACGAGGGTGAAGACGTCGAGCTGCAAGGCGAGCGCGAGGTTACCCGGCCTCGACGAGGCCGGGCGCGATCAAGATGCGGCCGGCCTCCAGGTCGACCGCTCGGACCCAGGCGGAGACGAGCGGGAGCGCGAGGCCGCTGTCGAGCTCCAGCACGTCGTTCGCGACGCCCGGCTCCACCGCCTGGACGCGGCCGAGCGCGCGGCCTCCCTCCTCCTCGACCGCGAGCCCGACGAGCTGGAAGACGTAGTACGCGCCCTCCTCGGGCGGCGGCAGCTCATCCCGCGGAACCTCGAGAGCGGCGCCGCGCTCGACCGGGCGGTCGAGCCGGATCACGGGGCGCCCACGCGCCCGCCTCGCGGCGACGACGCGCGCGGGCTCACCCGCCGCGAGCAGACGGGCCCCGACGGCGAACCGCTCGGCCGCCTCGCTCGGCTCCTCGACGACGAAGGAGCCGTCGAGCCCGTGGGGGCGGCCGACGCGGCCGACGACGACGGGCTCGCTCGCCCTCAAGCCGACGCGCCGGCAGCGAGCCGCTCGAAGAAGTCCGTCGCCTCGTCGGCGGAAGGAGGCGCCAGCAGGTTCTCGCGCGCGAAGCCGACCGCATCGGGATAGCCGCTCGCCCGCACGGCGATCGCGGCCGCCTGGACGTCGTAGTCCGTCCTGCGGAGCTCGACGTCCGGCCCGAGGAGCGCCCAGTACGCGCCCGGCTCGCCCTCGTACGGCATGCCGACGCTGCCCGCGTTGACCAGGCGCACACGCCCGATCAAGCGGTCGAACTGCACGTGGGTGTGGCCGCAGACGACGGTCCGCTCCTCGACGCCCGCCAGGATCGGCGCCAGACGCTCGGGCGAGGTGCCTCGCGTGAGGATCTCCTCGTCGTCACGCGGCGAGCCGTGGCAGAAGAGCGTGGGCCCGAGGCCGGCCACCTCCAGAACCTGCGACTCCGGAAGGCTGCCGAGGAATCCCCGCTGCTCGTCCGAGAGCTGCGACGCCGTCCAGGTCAGAGCGCGGGCGGCCGCCTCGTTTACTCCCTTCTGAGTGGGCGCCGCCACCTCGCGGTCGGCGTTGCCCCTGACGAAGCGGGCTCGCTCGCCGAGACGCCTCAGCGCCTCGAGCGTCGCGGCCGGGAAGGGGCCCGCCGCGAGATCGCCCCCTACGAGCACGACGTCGACCTCGGCTCGCTGCACGTCCTCCAGAGCGGCCTCGAGCGCCGGAAGGTTGCCGTGGACGTCGTACAGCGCCGCGACGCGCACGCTCAGGGATCGAGCCGGGAGAGACCGATCGTCAATCCA
>JBBSIG010000137.1:0-7000 GCA_038232215.1 Gaiellales bacterium
AGGCGCGCGGTTTGCGCGCGCAGGTGCGGGACGCGGCGACCGAGCGGGGCGCCCTGATCGCGTCCGCCGGAACGCACCCCTTCTCGCGCTGGGAGCACCAGGACATCACGGAGCAGCCGCGCTACGAGGGTCTCGTGGAGAGTCTGCGTTGGGTGGCGGAGCGGGAGCTGATCTTCGGCCTGCACGTCCACGTGGGGCTCGAGACGGCGGAGGCGGCGATCGCGGTCGCGGGCGCGCTGCGCACGTGGCTGCCCGAGCTGCTCGCGCTCTCAGCGAACTCGCCGTTCTGGCAGGGGCGCGACACCGCGCTCGCCTCGACGCGCACGAAGGTCTTCGAGACCTTTCCGCGCAGCGGGCTGCCGCCGGCGTTCGGCTCCTTCGACGAGTTCGAGCGGCTGATCGCGCGAGGCGTGCAGACGGGCTCGTTCCGGGACTACACGTACATCTGGTGGGACCTCCGGCCGCACCCGAAGCTCGGGACGATCGAGATCCGGATCTGCGACGCGCAGACGCGGCTCGAGAGCGTGGCGGCGATCGTCGCGCTCGTCCAGAGCCTCGTGGCGACGCTCGCGGAGAGCTTCGAGCGGAACGGCGCCCTGCCGACGCAGCCCCGCCTGTTGATCGACGAGAACAAGTGGCGGGCGACCCGCCACGGGCTCGACGCGGACCTGATCTGGCTCGAGCGGGACGAGGAGCGTCCGGCCCGCGAGGCCGTCCTCGACCTCGTCGGGCGCGCCGAAGGGGCGGCACGGCGGCTCGGGTGCGCGCGAGAGCTGCAAGGAGTGGAGCGGCTCCTCGACCGAGGCTCCGGGTCGGGCGAGCAGCGGCGTCTCTACGAGGAGAGCGGCAGTCTGCTCGCCGTCGCGCACTGGCTCGCGGAGGAGACCACGGCGGGGCTGTAGAAGCTACTTCCCCGAAGAAAGGATCACGGCGAGGGTGGAGCGGATCGTGGGGAAGTAGCTTGGTTTTCAGGCTGTGCCTTGCGTATCTCCGAATCTCGAACCTGCAGCCAGCTTCCGGATGCGAGCGTGTCTCAAAAAGGCGAAGCCTCTGCTTCAAGCTACTTCCCCGTCGGCTCCGCCACGACCTGCCGACGCTGTGTCCAGGGGGAAGTAGCGCTATCCTGCCGAGCCGGAGGCACCAGGCTCCCTGGCGCTTCCTGCTCTCTCCGACGCATGCGAACGACGCTGAAACGAGGCATGGGGCGCGGCGTTGCCGTCAACGGCAACCGGCGGGCGGTCCTGCCGCCCGCCTCCCCGACGCCGATGCGGCGCTACCGGATGCCCGAGCCTCCGCGCCGCACGGGACTTCGCCTGCTCGGCCGACTCCTCTGGCTCGCCCTGGCGGTCCTCGTCATGGTGGGGAGCGCCCTCGCGGGCGGGGCCTATCTCTTCTTCGACCGGAGCGTCTCCGAGGTGACGTCCGTGACGCCCGAGCTCCGCGTCGCGGCGAAGCAGCTCGCGGTGCCGCTGCCGCACCGCCCTGCGATCGCGCTCGTGGTGGGCTACGACCGCCGCTCGGGCCCCGAGGCCGACCTCGAGTCTCGCTCGGACACGATCATGCTGCTGCGGGCCGATCCCGAGACGGACTCGGTGTCGATGCTCTCGTTCCCCCGCGACCTGCTCGCGCCTCTCTACTGCCCGCCCGGCCGCCCCGTCGGCTACGGCAAGATCAACGGCGCCTACTCCGTGTGCGGCTCCAAGGGCACGCTCGAGACGGTGAAGCGGCTCACCGGCCTGCCCATCAACTACCTGATCACGGTCGACTTCCGCGGCTTCCGGCAGATCGTCGACAAGCTGGGCGGCGTCTGGATCGACGTCGACCGGCGCTACTTCAACGACAACGGAGGTCGCACGTACGGCACCTACGCGACGATCGACCTGCAACCCGGCTACCAGAAGCTGAACGGGAGCGACGCGCTCGACTACGTCCGCTTCCGGCACGCCGACTCGGACATCTACCGCCTCGCGCGGCAGCAGGCGTTCGTGAAGGGGATCAAGGAGCAGGTCTCGCACTCCTTCAAGGCGAGCAGCATCCTGCGCGTGGTGCGGGCGATCACGAAGAACGTCGACGTCGTCCAGGGCGGCGGCAGGGCGCCCTCCGGGAGGACGATCGCGGGCTACGGGCTGTTCGTGTTCGGTCTTCCCTCGGGCCACTTCTTCCAGCCGAAGATCAGGGGTCTCGAGGGGCAGAACGACCTGACGACGGCGCCGGAGAACCTCAGCGCGGCCGTGCGCGACTTCACGACGCCCGACGTGGAGGCGCCGCGGGCCGCCACGGCCGCTGCGGAGGGTCGCCGTCTCAGGGCCCGGGGGCCGCGTCCCCAGGACGTCACCGTCACCGTCCTGAACGGCAACGGCGTCACGGGCTCGGCGTCGAACGCCGCCTTCGAGCTGCGTCAGCGCGGCTACAGGACGCTGCCGCCGCCCGGCGACCGGCTCGCGAACGCCCCCAGCTACGACTACGTCTCCACGAAGGTCCTCTACAGGACTTCCGTCCGCGGCTCGAAGGCCGCCGCCCGCCGCATCGCCGGTCTCATCGGCGACGCCGACATCGGCCCGATGCCGAGCGGACGGATTCGGCAGCTCTCGAACGGGGCCATGATCGTGACGATCGTCGGCCAGACGTTCCACGGCAGCCTCGCGCCGGCGGCGGTCGACCAGACGCCGAAGCACGAGGCGCCGAACGTCGTCTCGAATCCAGAGGCCTCCCGGCCGCTCCTGCGCCCCCTCCGCCGCCGCGTGCCCTTCCGGCTCGAGCTGCCGACCGTGCTCGACCGCACGTCCACTCCGGCGAGCGAGGACGTGCCGGTGCGGCTCTACGGGCTGCCCGGCGGACACCAGGCCGTGCGTCTGACCTACCGGACCGGGGTCGACTTCGCCGGCTACTGGGGAATCGAGCAGACCGACTGGGCGGACGCTCCGGCGCTCGCCAACCCGAATCTCCGGCGCGTCGTGAACGGGCGCCGGTTCGACCTCTACTACTCGGGCTTCCGCCTGCACATGGTCGTTCTGCGCGAGTACGGAGCGACCTACTGGGTCGTGAACACCCTGCTCGACGACCTCTCGAACGAGACCATGCTCGCGATCGCGAAGGGTCTCCGGCCCCTGCCGAAGTAAGCTCCACCGCGTGGCGAGAGTCGCGATCTTCGGCGCCGGCTACGTCGGGCTCGTCACCGGCGCCTGCTTCGCCGAGCTCGGCCACGAGGTCGTGCTGCGCGACGTCTCCTCCGAGAAGATCGCGGCGCTCCAGGCCGGCGAGGTGCCGATCCACGAGCCGAGCCTCAACGAGCTGCTCGAGCGGCACCGCGAGCGGCTGACCTTCACGCTCGAGGTCGCCGAAGCGATCGCAGGGGCCGAGCTTCTGTACATCGCCGTGGGCACGCCGCCGACCTACTCGGGCGACGCCGACCTGTCGGCCGTCTGGACGGTGATCGACGAGCTGCCACGGGTGAGCGAGCGCTCGATCGTCGTGATGAAGAGCACCGTCCCGGTGGGGACCGGCGAGAAGGTGCGCGCGGCGCTCGACGCCCGCGGCCTCCAGCACGTGGGCTACGCCTCGAACCCCGAGTTCACCGCGGAGGGGACCGCCGTCCGCGACTTCCTCCATCCCGACCGCATCGTCGTCGGCGCTTTCGAGGAGGGGGACGGCGACCGGGTCGCGGAGCTCCACGAAGGGTTGGACGCCGACGTTCTGCGCATGGACGTGCCGTCCGCCGAGATGGTCAAGCTCGCGTCGAACGCGTTCCTCATGACCCGGATCAGCTTCATCAACGAGATCGCCAACGTCTGCGAGGCGACGGGGGCAGACGTCGAGCAGGTGGCGCGCGGCGTCGGCCTCGATCATCGCCTGGGCCCCCACTTCCTGCGGGCGGGGATCGGCTACGGCGGAAGCTGCTTCCCGAAGGACGCGTCCGCGCTGAAGCAGCTGGCGAGCAACTCCGGCTACCACTTCCAGCTCCTGAACGCAGTGATCGAGGTGAACGAGCTCCAAAAGCGCCGCGTGATCGCGAAGCTGCAGCGGCACCTCGGCAAGCTGCGGGGCAAGCGGATCGCGCTCCTCGGGCTCGCGTTCAAGCCGAACACCGACGACATGAGGGAGGCTCCGAGCATCGTGCTCGCCTCGCGGCTGCTGGCCGAGGGGGCGGAGGTTCGAGCCTGGGACCCGATCGCGGATGCGCGCGACCTGCTGCAGGGCGTGACTTTCTGCGACAGCGTGCTCGAGGCCGTGCGCGGTGCCGACGCCGCGGTGATCGTGACCGAGTGGAACGAGCTCCGCTCGCTCGCCTCGCCCGAGGTGCGCGACGCGATGGCGCGGCCGCTCATCGTGGACGGCCGCAACCTGCTCGATCCCGAGCACGTTCGTGCGGCCGGGTTCGCGTACGAGGGAATCGGCCGTCCGAGCGCTCCGGTCGCTCACGTCGCCGACGCCCTTCCGCGGGAGCCGGAGCTGCAGCGCTGATGGAGGCGCTGATCCTCGCCGGCGGCAGGGCGACGCGCCTCGGCGCCGCCGCGGGAGGGCGCCCGAAGGCGCTCGTCCCGATCGCGGGCCACCCGCTGGCCGAGTACCAGGTGAGCCGCCTCGTCGGCGCCGGAGTCGGACGGGTGATCGTGAGCTGCAGCGGCGGCCAGGAAGAGCTGTTCGAGGCAAAGCTGTCCGGCCTCGGCGCCGAGATCGTCGCCGTCGGGGAGCCCGAGCCGCTCGGCCGGGGGGGAGGGCTTCGCTTCGCCGCCGCGCGGCGCGAGGAGACGGGGCCGCTCTTCGCGCTGAACGGCGACGAGCTGCTCGACGTCGACCTGAGCGCGCTCCTGGAGGAGCATCGCGAGCACGGCGACGCGGCGACGATCGTGGTCGCGCCGATGACCTCCGCGTTCGGCGTCGTCGACCTCGACGACGGGGACCTCGTCACCGGCTTCCGCGAGGCGCCGCGGCTTCCCTACTGGGTGAACGTCGGTCTCTACGTGCTCGACGACGAGGCCCTCGCCCGGCTGCCGGAGCGCGGGGATCACGAGCAGACGACGTTCCCGGAGCTTGCGGCGGAGGGGCGGCTCCGCGCGCATCGGCACGAAGGAACCTGGCTGACCGTGAACACCCCCAAGGACCTCGCCCGCGCCGAGGAGTTCGTCGCGGCCCATCCCGGCTGGCGGCCCACACGAGTGAGAGTCTCGACATGAGGGAGGCTGGGGACTCACCGAACCTGTCGGGATTCGAGCGCTTCGAGTTCGAGCCCACGAAGGTCGAGAAGCCGTGGGGCTGGGAGCTGATCTGGGCGCACTCAGAGCTCTACGTCGGCAAGCTCCTCTTCGTGCGCGCGGGACACGCCCTGAGCCTGCAGTTCCACAACGAGAAGGACGAGTCGTGGTACGTCCACGAGGGACGCGCCGAGCTCGAGCTCGGCGCGGCGGGGGAGACCCTCTTCGACACCGAGATCGTGAGCCCGGGCATGGCCTTTCGGCTGAGGCCGGGCACCGTCCACCGCCTGCAGGCGCTCGAGGACACGCTCGTGCTCGAGGTGTCGACGCCGCACCTGGACGACATCGTGCGGCTGGAGGACCGGTACGGCCGGGCGGGCGACTAGAGTCTCGGCCATGGCTACGACAAAGCGATTCGACGTGAAGGACCTGGCCCTGGCCGCCGAGGGCGTGCGCCGCATCTCCTGGGCCGATCGGCAGATGCCCGTGCTCGCGGCGATCCGCGAGCGTTTCGAGCGAGAGCAGCCGCTCAGCGGCTACCGCATCTCGGCCTGCCTGCACGTGACCACCGAGACCGCGAACCTCGCGCGGACGCTCAAGGCGGGCGGCGCCGACGTCGTTCTCTGCGCCTCGAACCCGCTGTCCACGCAGGACGACGCCGCGGCCGCGCTCGTCGACGAGTTCGACATCTCCGTCTTCGCGATCAAGGGCGAGGACAACGACACCTACTACCAGCACATCGAGGCGGCCGTGGACCACAAGCCGCAGCTGACGATGGACGACGGGGCCGACGTGATCGGCGTCCTGCACTCCGCCCGCCGCGAGCAGCTCGGCGACATCATCGCCGGCACCGAGGAGACGACCACCGGGGTGATTCGCCTGAAGGCGATGGAGGCCGACGGGGCGCTGAGCTTCCCCGTGATCGCGGTCAACGAGGCGAAGACCAAGCACCTCTTCGACAACCGCTACGGCACGGGCCAGTCCACGATCGACGGGATCGTGCGGGCGACGAACATCCTGCTCGCGGGGCGGAAGTTCGTCGTCGCGGGCTACGGCTGGTGCGGGCGGGGAGTCGCGATGCGGGCGAAGGGGATGGGCTCGCACGTGATCGTCACCGAGGTCGACCCGATGCGCGCGCTCGAGGCCGTCATGGACGGGTTCGAGGTCCTGCCCATGGAGCGGGCAGCCGAGATCGGAGACATCTTCGTCACCGCCACGGGCGACAAGTCGGTGATCGCGAGGCGGCACCTCGAGCGGATGAAGGACGGCGCCATCCTCGCGAACACGGGTCACTTCAACGTCGAGATCGAGATCCCGGCGCTGCGCTCGCTCGCAACCGAGACGCGGGCCGCGCGCGAGTTCGTCGAGGAGTTCACGCTGGCCGACGGCCGCCGCCTCAACCACATCGCGGACGGGCGGCTCGTCAACCTGTCCGCGGCCGAAGGGCACCCGGCGCAGGTCATGGACATGTCCTTCGCGAACCAGGCGCTCGCCGCCGAGTACGCGGTCGCGAACGCGGCCACGCTCGAGCGCAAGGTGTACCCGGTGCCCGAGGACATCGACAATGAGATCGCCCGGCTGAAACTCGAGACGATGGGCGTCGGCATCGACGAGCTGACCGACGAGCAGGAGCGTTACCTCGCCTCCTGGGACGAGGGCACGTGAGCCGAGGGAACCCTTGGTTCCCTCGGTGGCTCCCTCCTTCTTCGCTGCGCTCGGGCGAGCACGCACTTGGGCTCCCGCCGGGCTGAGCCCGGCTCCGCCCGCGGAGCGGGATCGCTTGGACGGCTGCCACTAGAACCCGAGTC
>JBBSIG010000138.1:0-6986 GCA_038232215.1 Gaiellales bacterium
AGCAGGAGGAGCCCGACGCCTGCGAGCACGGCGATCGCGATCGCCTCGGCTGCGCCTCCGAGGAGCCTGCCGAGCAGACCGCCGGCGGCGACCCCGAGGAGCGGAAGCCCGACCTCGAACCCGGGAAGAAGGAGACTCGCGCGCAGCCGCTCGCGGGCGGGGAGCCCGGCCAGGCCGAGGGCGACCGAGACGGCGAGCGCGTCGAGGCCGAGCGGCAGCACGATGCCGATCAGCCTCAGCATGGCGGGGGCGGGCCGAGCCTCAGAACGGCAGGGGCTTCCGGCCTGCGAAGCCCTCGTCGGGGCGGTGCCAGAACCCCACGGCCTCCTCGCCGTGACGCCAGCAGAGCAGCACCTCGCGGCCCTCGCGGACGGAGGGGAAGTCGACGAGCCCCTCGCCCGGGCCCTTCACCTGGACGCCGAGCTCCTGGATCTGCCGGAGGCAGCGCGCGAGACCGGCCGTCGCGCGCTTCACCGCCGCCTCGGCCTGGGCCAGCTCGCTCGGCTCGATTCCTCCGCCGTTGCCGGCGATCCTGCTCCCGAGCTCGGCGCGGCGCCGCTCCGCTCCCGCGAGCGCACCGTGCTGCTCCACCATCCGCTCGACGAGCGGTGCCACCTCCGCCAGCGCCTCGTTCGCCTCCTCGGGCGTGAAGGTTCGCGCGGTCACGACCTCGTATGATTCCCCGCGTCGTGGGCGCGGGTCAACGGGTGGGGGAGCGCCGGGCGGCTCACCCGCGACTCCCAGCTCGGGTAGCTCGTGGCCCGGCGACGGAGATCTTCCTCTGGAGCCGCGCGGCCATCTGGATAGCGGCCGCGTTCGCGTTCGTCGCCTTCGAGCCGAACCGCCATCCGCAGGCGAGTCGTTGGGACCGCCCGTCGCTCCACGACCTCGGCTGGCTGGCCGATCTGTGGGCCCGCTGGGACAGCGTCTTCTTCGTGCGGATCGCCGAGCACGGCTACGACGGGGCCTCCGCTGCCTTCTTTCCCCTCTACCCGGCCCTCGTCGGCGTGCTCGGCCGCGTGCTCGGCGGTCACTACGTGCTCGGCGGCACCCTCGTCTCGCTCGCCGCCTGCCTGGGCTCGTTCCAGCTCCTCTACCGGCTCGGCGAGGAGCGTCTGGGCGCGGCGGGCGCCCGCCGCGCCGTGCTCTATCTCGCCGTCTTTCCCATGACGCTCTTCCTCGGGGCCGTCTACAGCGAGTCGCTCTACCTGCTCCTCACGCTCGCCGCGTTCGCTCTCGCCGAGCGCGGCCGCTTCGCCGGCGCGGGAGCGGCAGCGGGGCTCGCGCTGCTCACGCGCGCACCGGGCGTCGCGCTCCTCCCGGCGCTCGCGCTGCTCGCGTGGCGCAGCCGCGACCGGCCGCGCGCGCTCGCGTGGCTCGTGCTCGCGCCGGCGCTCTTCGCCCTCTACCCGCTCGTCCTCTGGAGCCAGACGGGCGACCCGTGGTCCTTCTGGGGCGCGCAGGATCTCTGGCATCGGCGGCTCTCGCCCGCCGGGCCCCTCGGCGGCGTGCTGGACGGGCTCCGGGCCGGCTGGGACGGGGTGCGACAGCTCGCGACAGGCACCGGCACCTCGGTGCCCGGCGCCGACCCGATGCACGCCGCGGCCGTCAACCTCGAGGGCGTCGCATTCCTCGTGCTCTTCGCCGCCCTCGCCGTGATCGCCTGGCGCCGCCTCGGCGCGCCGTACGGCCTCTTCGCCGCCCTCAGCCTCGCGATCCCGTTGAGCCTTCCGAGCGAGCGCTGGCCCCTGCTCTCGCTCCCTCGCTTCGGTCTCACCGTCTTTCCCTGCTTCCTCGCGCTCTCCACGATCGGCGGGCGGCCACGCGTGCACACGGCGATCCTGGCCTGTAGCGCGCTCGGGCTGGGGGTCGCGGTCGTCCAGTGGGCGCTCTGGCAGTGGGTCGCGTGAGTCGCGTCGACGGCCGGCTGGTCGGCTGGCTGGCGTTCGTCGCCTCGTTCTCGGCCCTGAGCTACAGCGCGAACCTCTTCTCGAGCGGTCGGGAGGACACGCTCGGCGAGCCTCTCTACCGCTACGCGACGGCCGTCGGAGGTCTCGTGCAGTACGCGATCGTGCTCGGGATCGTGCTGGCGATCTGCGTCGGCGCCTCCAGACACGAGCTGCTGGCGCTGCGCAGGCCCCGCTCGTGGCCGGTGGCCGCCGGGATCGCGCTCGCCGTGTTCGTCGGCGTCTTCGCGCTCGGCGCGCTCCTCGACCCGATCCTGCACGCCGGCGAGGAGCAGGGGCTCGTCCCGGACCGGTGGGAGCCGGAGCACGCCGGCGCCTTCGCGGCCAACTTCGCCGTCGTCGTGCTCGTGGCTCCAATCGTCGAGGAGCTGACGTTCCGCGGCCTCGGCTTCTCGCTGCTCGAGCGCTTCGGCCGCCCGCTCGCGATCGTGCTCGTAGGCCTCACCTTCGGCCTCGCGCACGGGCTCGTGAGCGCCCTCCCGCTCCTGGCGGCCTTCGGGAGCGGGCTCGCGTTCCTCCGCAGCAGGACGAACAGCGTCTACCCGGGCATGATCCTGCACGGAATCTTCAACGCGGTCTCCCTGATCGCGGCCGTCACCACCTGACGGCTGACTTTTCCACAGGGCGCAACTATTCTGCGCGCGTGCGGACAGGTCTCGGAGCGATCGTCGTCCTGGGCGCGCTGACGCTCGCCCCTACGGCCACCGGGACGCCGCCCTCGGTGACCGTGCGCGCCACCCCCGTCTCCGGCTCGGCGCCCCTGCGCGTGACGCTCGTCGCCGCCGGCGACGCGGCGACCTATCACTGGAATCTCGGGGACGGTCGCGCAGCCGACGGCCCGCGCGTTCGGCACGCCTACGCGGCCGGCCGTCACACGGTCACCGTCACGGCGACCGGCGCGACCGGCGAGACCGCCCGGGCCCGAGTGGAGATCACGGCGACGGCGGTCACCCTGCGCGCCCCGCGGGCGAGCGCCGGCTGGGGGGAGAGAGTCGTGTTCGCCGGCTCCGTGAAGCCCGCGCGGCTCGGCATGCCCGTGACCCTGATCCGCGACGGCGCGGTCGTGGCGCGCACGCGGTTGCAGAGCACGCGATTCCGCTTCGTCGTTCGCGCGCGCACCCCCGGGCCGTACGTCGCGCGCGCAGCCGGCCGTCCCTCCCGAGGCGTTCTGGTCGGCATCCGCCCCGGTCTCGACGCTCACATCGCCGGCTCACGCACGGTCGGGGCTCCGCTCGTCCTCCACGCTCGCCTGCGGCCGGCCGGGGCCGGCAGGATCCGCGTGCGGATCTGGCGAAACGGGCGGCTCGCCTCGACGCGCGCGTACGGCGGCACGCTCAGGCTTCCGCTCGACTCGAGCCGCGCGGGCTCATTGCGTGCGCTCGTGTCGACGGTCCCGCGTCACGGCTACTGGGGCGTACGCCGGGTGCTACGCGCCAGCACGGTGCTGCCGAGCCTGTCCTTCGGCGACCGCGGCCCCAGCGTGCGCGTGCTCGAAGCTCGGCTCGCCGAGCTCCACTACGCGCTCGAGCGGGTGGACGGCCTCTACGACTCCGGAACGTACGAGGCGGTGCTCGCCTTCCAGAAGGTCGAGGGGCTCGAGCGCACCGGCGGGGTCACTCCGGAGCTCTGGCGGCGCCTCACACGCGCCCGCACGCCCGCTGCGCGCACGCCGAGCGGAGACCACGTGGAGGTCGACAAGACGCGACAGGTGCTCTTCCTCGTACGCGACGGCGCCGTGGCGCTCGTCGTCCACGTGTCGACGGGCGCCACCGGAAACACGCCCGTCGGCGTCTGGCACGTCTACCGCAAGGTCTACGGGTGGAGCTGGGTCCTGTGGTACCCGAGCTACTTCCTGCGCGGTTTCGCGATCCACGGCTACCCGGACGTGCCCGCCTACCCGGCCTCGCACGGCTGCGTGCGCGTGCCGATGTGGCTCGCGGTGCGGCTGTCGGCCGCGATCGGCTACGGCGACGAGATCGCGATCTATCCGTAGCGTGCGCCTCGCGGCGCTCGTCGCGGCCACGGCTTTCCTGGCGGGCATCCTCGTCTACCGGCAGATCGCCCGGGCCGGTGACGGCGTGCCGCTTCCGTGGCGTGACGAAAGCGCGGAGCTGGGTCCCATCGAGCTCGCGCGCCCCGTCGGCCGGCTCTTTCGCACGCGGGCCGACCTGGCCCGCTTCCTGAGAGCGGCGATGCCCGGCGATGCCCCAAGCGTGCCCGCGATCGACTTTCGCCGCCAGGAGGCGATCCTCGCCGCTACGGGCCCGCGCTCCAGCACGGGCTACACCCTCCGCGTCGTGCGCGTCGTCGAGCGCCGGTCGCGGATCGAGGTCGAGCTACGCGAGGACGCGCCGACGCTGGCGACCGGTGTCGTCCCTCGTCTCTCCTACCCCTACCGCCTGATCACCATCCCGCGGAGCCCGAAGCCTGTGTTCCTCGACCTCGAGGGAAGGCCGTAGCCGAGGTCAGCTCTCCTCGTCGTCCACCGCGAACTCGTCGGGCGAGACGTTGTCGAGAAAGCGCTTGAACTCGTCGACCATCGCCTCCTGGTTCATCTCGCCGTCCTCGAACTCGATCGCCGACTCGTCGATCACCTGGTCGGCCGCGAAGATCGGGGCGTCCGAGCGCAGCGCGAGCGCGATCGCGTCGGACGGGCGCGAGTCGATCTCGATCTCCGAGCCGTCCTGCTGCACGGTGATCTGGGCGAAGAACGTGTTCTCGCGCAGCTCCGTGACCGTGATCCGGACGACCTCGGCCTGGAGCTGGGAGAGCAGCTCCGTCACGAGGTCGTGCGTCAACGGCCGGGGCGTCGAGGCGTTCTGCAGCTTCATGAGGATCGCCGCGGCCTCCGAGTGCCCGATCCAGATCGGCAGGAACTTGTTGCCCTCGGCCGTCTTCAGCAAGACGATCGGCTGCTTGCCGACCAGATCGAAGCTCACGCCGTAGATGACCATCTCTTGCATGCGAAGAGGCAGAGACCTCGCTCGCATCTTAGCTCCAGCCCTCGGGGACGAAACCGGGCAGCCGGGCGCTACACTGCGCCTCCGCGCGGGCGATTAGCTCAGTTGGTTAGAGCGCCGCTCTGATAAGGCGGAGGTCCCTGGTTCGAATCCAGGATCGCCCATTCCGGAGTCCCTGCTATTGCACGGTTTCGTACTAGAGAGCGCGAACGGATCCGGTGATCCGCCCTTATCGTGCCCTTTCGACCTCACGATCCGGACGAGGGCTTGGGTTCTCACCCGTGGTACGGGCTCGCTCGTGCGACGAGCCCGCCCGGAGGCGACTCCTCCGGACATCGTCCGGCCGCAGATCCTAGAATCAGCACGCCGAAGCCCTGCTCGGAATGGCAAGGGCCGGGGTGAGACCCGACCCTTGCTGACATGCCCTGCTACTTCGTCTTGTCGGGCTTGCCGTATCCGTAGCCGGGCTTCGGCGTGGGCGGGAGAGGACGCCCTTTCACAGAGGTGACCTCTTCGCCCGTGTTGCCGCCTCGCGGCCCGATGATCGGGTATTGCCCGCTGACGGGCGTCTTCTGCCCAGGCTTGTAAATCTGCTGTGCCATTGTGAACCTCCCTTCCGACCAGCGGGGCCTGATTGCCCACGCGTTGCACACGTCAGTGTAAAAGCGGCGTCGGCTGAACTAGGGGACCGCTCCGCCACCCGGCCGGAGCAGGCACGCCAAAGTCTAGGAGGAGCGCCGGACGGACCGGCCATCGAGGCCACCGAATGTGTTTTCGTTGGTCGTTACGAACCCACCAACACAGATGCGCTAGTCGGTCGCGAGGAACGTCAGCTGGACGCGGGTGATACGTCCGCGCGAAATCCAGAACTGTGTCACCGGATCGAGACCGCCGGAGCAGCACTTGAGAATCTGGTAACCGGCGCCCTCGCGGCCCGAAGCACTGGAGAATGCATAGGCGCGCTTCGCTGTCGGATACGCCTGGCGGAGAGCAACTACCGTCGAGCCAACGCCCCGAACCTGAGATCTCCGGGCTTTACGCACAGCGGCGGCGATTCATCGAGGAAGCCTCTGGCAGCCGGATTCCGCTTGAGGAGTGGACGCCGCCAGAGGGCGTAACAGCTGGCAGCGGTTTCGGGGGCGTTGGGCGCATGGAGCTTTTGGTGCAGCCGCTCGCTTCAGTCGCGCATCCTCTCGGTTACCGCCTCAAGAAGCCGCTTGAGGAGGCTCTGAAACGCGCGGAGGTCGCGCTCTCGCCAAAGATGCACGAAGCGCCGAGGACGCTCAGCGCGCTATGGCGGTGGGAGCCACGCGCGACCGTCGGTTGGAAGGCAGGGTCGGCCTCTACGGACTTCACCGAGCTTGCCGCCGCGGGCGTACTCGTGGCGGCGACAGTCTCATACCCCGCTCGCATGTCGGCCTACGTAACGATGTCGATCGACGACGGGAACGGCCGCGAAGCATTCGAGCATCTCTGGATGCGGGAAGCAATCGGTCTGCTCCAGTTCGCTGGCGAGTTCTACTCCGATATCCTGGTGTCGGGCTCCTGCGTTGCGAGCTACGCCTTTCGAACCTTGATAACGCCGTCTCTTCGATCGCTCTTCACAAGCTGGGGAAGGCCCACGTCCCCATCGCCGAAAGCGCCTACGTCGATGGACGCCTCTTCAGCTCACATGAATTACGGATCGATGCGCCGCGCTGCGCAACCGAGATGTTGGAGCGCCTTCTGATCTCCTGTGTTCCCGACGGGGTCGATGTTCTGGCGCAGAGCGGCAGTCGTCAAGAACTGTTCACGATCCTTCGCTGGCGCGCCGTCCGCGACCTCGGGCACATCGCGCCTTGGGGTGCGCGTGTGGCTGACGACGGCAAGATCGTCTTACTCGGGTGCGTGAAGATGAAGCATCCAACGCGGCGGGCTGCGCGCGATCTCTACGCGTCTCCCCTCTGGCGGGCACGGTGCGCATACGCCGAGGCGAGCGGGCGTCCATGGTTCATCCTCAGCGCGCTCCACGGGCTCGTCGATCCCGCGCGACAGCTCGAACCGTACAACGTCGCGCTCG
>JBBSIG010000139.1:0-6838 GCA_038232215.1 Gaiellales bacterium
GCGCGGCCACGGGCTCAAGCTCGCGATCGGCGAGCTGGCCGTCTGCCCGTACTGCCTCGCGCAGTGGGTTGCGGCCGGCTTCGTCGCCGGAGGGCTGCTGGCCCCGAGGCCGACTCGTGCGATCGCCTCGATCTTCGCCGCGCTCAGCATCTCCGACTTCCTGCAGCTCGCGTACAAGGCGGCCGAGGAGCGTGCGTGAGCGAGTAGCGCCGGCCGACCATGCGTGACGACCTGATGGTGCTCGACGGCTCGGCGTTCTTCATCTCCGAGCGCTCGGGTGACATCGGAACGGACTTTCCCTCCGGCTTCTTCGCCGAGGACGTCCGCCATCTCTCGGGCTGGCGTGTGCTGTTCGACGGCGAGCCTCCGCAGGTCCTGACGAGCCGGAACGTCGACTACTTCTCGGCCCGGATGGTGCTGGCGCCCGCCGGGTCGGAGGAGTCGACGCTCTCCATCCTGCGCGACCGCTTCGTGATGGACGGCGTGCACGAGGACGTCACGGTCACGAACCACAGCGAGGAGCTGCGGCGAGGCCGCCTCGAGTTCCTGTTCGACTGCGACTTCGCCGACGTGATGGAGGCGCAGGATGGGCCCTCCGACGACGGCGGCGAGACCTCCGTGGAGCTCGACGGCCAGGTGGTCCGGCTCTGGTACGAGCGCGACGGCTTCCGCCGCGGCACGGCCGTCACGTTCGGGGAGCGGTGCACGCTCTGGGAGGACCGGGCGGTGTTCGAGCTCTCGCTCGGCCCACGCGAGACCTGGCACACCTGCATCGACGTCGCGCCGATCGTCGAGGGCGAGACGCGCGAGCCGCGCCTGCGCTGCGACTCCTTCGGCGAGGCCGAGCCCGAGCAGGCGCAGACGATCGACGAGTGGATCGAGTGCGCGCCGCAGCTCGAGACCGACTCGGATTCGCTTCGCCGGATCTATCGACGGAGCCTCGCCGACCTCGCCTCGCTCCGTCTTCGCCCGGACCGGGAGAGCGAGGACGCGATGCCCGCGGGCGGCATCCCCTGGTACATGGCGGTCTTCGGGCGCGACAGCCTCATCGCGGCGTATCAGGCGCTCCCGTTCCACCCGGAGCTCGCCGCTACAACGCTGCGCGCCCTGGCCGAGCGACAGGCGACGGAGGACGATCCCTACCGGGACGCGGAGCCCGGCAAGATCATGCACGAGCTGCGCAGGGGCAAGCTCGCAAGCCTCGGCGAGATCCCGCACACGCCGTACTACGGCACGCACGACGCGACGATGCTGTTCCTGAGCCTGCTCGAGGAGTACGAGCGCTGGACGGGCGACGGGGAGCTCGTGCGCGAGCTCGAGCCCAACGCGCGGGCGGCGCTCGCCTGGCTGGAGGGACCGGCCGATCTCGACGGAGACGGCTACCTCGAGTACCGGACGCGCTCCTCGTCGGAGCGCGCACTCGGGAACCAGTGCTGGAAGGACTCGCACAACTCGATCCTGTTCGCGGACGGGCGCCAGGCGGAGCCGCCGATCGCGACGTGCGAGATCCAGGGCTACGCGTACGAGGCACGGCTCCGCACCGCGAGGCTCGCCCGCGAGCTGTGGGACGACGAGGAGCTCGCCGGGCGACTCGAGGGCGCCGCGGCCGAGCTCGCCGAGCGCTTCGACCGCGACTTCTGGGTCGAGGAGCGCGGCCACTACGCGCTCGCGCTCGACGGCGACAAGCGGCAGGTCGACGCGCTGACGACGAACACCGGGCATCTGCTGCTGAGCGGCATCGTCCCTCCCGAGCGAGCCGAGATCGTGGTTCGGCGGCTGCTGCAGGAGGACATGTTCAGCGGCTGGGGCCTCCGCACGATGTCCGCGGACGATGCGGGATACAACCCGCTCGCGTACCACAACGGCACCGTGTGGCCGCACGACACGGTGCTCGTCGCCGAGGGGATGCGCCGCTACGGCTTCCGCGCCGAGGCGGCGAAGCTCGTGCAGGCGCTCCTCGAGGCCGCGGAGGCGTTCGCGTCCCAGCTGCCGGAGGTGTTCTCGGGCCTTCCGCGCGACCCGTCCGAGCTGCCGGTCGAGTACGCCGACGCGCTCAAGCCGCAGGCCTGGGCAGCCGGGACGCCCCTCCTCGCGTTGCGCACGCTGCTCGGCCTCGACGTCGTCGACGGAGAGCTGCGCTGCGACCCGCACCTGCCCGAGACGATCGGCGAGCTGCGGCTGACTGGCCTCCGCGTCCGCGGCCGCGCGGTCGACGCAGGCTAGAGGCCCCCACCTCAGGCACCCCACCAGAAGCTCGCGGCGATAACGACGTAGAGGCCGACGAGGATGGCGCCTTCCATCCAGGTGCTCTCGCCATCGTAGACGACGAGCGCGCCGAGGCCCGCGGCGAGGAGCAGCGCGACGGCGAGCAGGACCGGAAAGACGAGGGTCAGGCTCGTGGCGAAGAACAGGCTCAGGAAGACGAGGATCGGCGTCAGCGCGAGCGCGACCTGCAGCGACGAGTTGATGATCACGGAGATCGCGAGGTCGGGCCGGTTCCGGGCGGCGAGCTGGACGCCGACGACGTTCTCGACCGCGTTCCCGGCGATCGCGACGATGACGAGGCCGGCGAAGGCCTGGCTCATGTGCAGCGTCTCGATCGCCGGTGCGAGCGCCGACACGAACCAGTCGCTCACGAGCGCGGCCGCCCCGGCCGCGCCGCCGAGGACGATCACGGTCGTCCGGATCGACCACCTCGGCGGCTCCTCGCCCTCGGCGACCCCGCCCGCGAGTAGCGCCGGTAGCGTCAGGAGGAAGATCGCGAGCAGGACGCCGGCGCAGATCAGGCTCAGCGTGCGCTCGTGCTCGGAGGCCGCGGTGTTGAACGTGTGCGCGAGCGTCGGGACCGAGAGGATCGCCGCCGCGAGCAGGGCGAGGGTCGCCGTCAGCCGCGCCGTGGACGAGTCGAACGTCTGCTTGCCGTGCTTCAGGCCGCCGGCGATGAAGGCGAGCCCGAGCACGAGCACGCTGTTGGCGAGCACAGAGCCGATCAGCGCGCTCTTGACGACGTCGACGAGACCCTCGTGGAGGGCGAAGAGCGCGATGAAGAGCTCGGGCAGGTTTCCGAGCGCCGACTGCACGGTGCCGGTCTTGCCCGGCCCGAGCCGCCCGCCGAGCTGCTCGGTCGCCGCCCCGACGAGGCGGGCGAGTGCTGCGATCGCGACGGCCGTCAGGGCGAACTCGAGCACGGGCGTCACGCCGAGGAAGTGCGCGAACGCCGCCGCAACGACGAGCGCGGCGGAGACGGCGATCTCGACGGTCTCGCGTCGACTGAGGCTGGTTGGCACCGCGCGACGTTACCGGATCCAGGCTCTAGCATCAGACGCCGTGAGCGGCGGCGAGGAGCTTCGGACGGCCATGAGGCGCTTCCCGGCCGGCGTCGCCGTCGTGACCGTCGACCTCGAGGGCGAGCGGCTCGGCGCCACGATCGCGTCCCTCGTCTCGCTCTCGCTCGAGCCTCCCCTCGTGGGGGTGTCGATCGGGCGGCAGTCAGCCAGCCACGAGCTGCTGCGCCGGGCGGGCGGGTTCGGGGTGAGCGTGCTCTCGGCCGAGCAGGCGCAGCTCGCGCAGCACTTCGCCCGCGGCGTCCCGCCGATCGTGCACTGGCACGGGATCGAGATCCGTCCGGGCGAGCGGGCACCCCTGCTCGAGGGCGCTCTCGCCTGGATCGAGTGCCGGACGCAGGCGGAGCACGAGGTCGGAGATCACACTCTCTTCGTCGGCGCGGTCGAGCGCACCGAGCTCGGCACCCGCGGCTCCGGCCTCGTCTACCGCGAGAGCGACTACCGGCCGGCGTGATCGAGGCGGTCGTCTTCGACCTCGACGGGGTCCTGCTCGACACCGAGGAGCTGTGGGACGAGACTCGGGAGTCGCTCGCGCGGGAGCGCGGCGGGCGCTGGCACGGCGGGGCCCAGGCCGACATGATGGGGATGAGCTCGCCCGAGTGGTCGCGCTACATGCACGAGCGGATCGGTCTCGCCGAGCCGCCGGCGGAGATCTCGGCGGAGGTCGTGCGCCGGCTCGCGGCGCGCTTCCGCGAGCGCCTGCCGCTCCTTCCCGGCGCCGTGCAGGTGGTCGAGCGGCTCGCTGCCAGGTGGCCGCTCGGGCTCGCCTCCTCGTCGAACCGGGAGCTGATCGACCTCGCGCTCGGCCTCTCGGGGCTCGACGCGCTCTTTCGCGTGACCGTCTCGTCCGAGGAGGTCGCGCACGGCAAGCCGTCGCCGGACGTCTACCTCGAGGCAGCCGGCCGGCTCGGGGTCGCGGCGCGGACGTGCGCCGCGGTGGAGGACTCGGCGAACGGCCTCCGCTCGGCGCGCGCCGCCGGCATGCGGGTGATCGCGATCCCGAACCCGGCCTTCCCGCCCGCCGACGCGCTCGACCTCGCGGACGCGGTCCTGGGCTCGATCGCCGAGCTCACGCCGGCGATCGTCTGCGGATGAGCGTCATCCCGTCGCGCACCGTCAGCATCACCGCCACGATGCGCTCATCCCCGGCGACGAGGTCGTTGAAGGCGCGGATCGCCCGCGTGTCGTCTCCCTCCTCGGGATCGTCGAGCACGCGCCCCGACCACAGGACGTTGTCGGCGACGATCAACCCCTCGGGCGCGAGCTTCGGCAACACGGCCTCGTAATAGGAAAGGTAGTTGACCTTGTCCGCGTCGATGAAGACGAGGTCGAGCGGCTCGTCGAGTGTCTCGATCGTCTCGAGCGCCGGGCCGAGCCGGTACTCGATCCGCTCGACGACACCGGCGCGCTCTGCGTAGCGGCGCGCGATCTCCGTCGTCTCGGCGTTCACGTCACAGGTGACGACGCGCCCACCCTCCGGGAGCGCCGAGGCCATCGCGATCGACGACCAGCCGGTGAACGTGCCGAGCTCGAGCACGAGCCGGGCGCGCGTCAGCCGGACGAGCAGCTCGAGGAAGCGCCCCTCGAGCAGGCCGACCATCATCTGCGGCGCGGTCGTCCGCTCCCGCGTCTCCGCCTCAAGCTCGGCGAAGAGATCGTCGAGCGGCGTCGTGTGCGCCACCGCGTACTCCTCGACGCGGGAGTCGACGATCACGCGTCGAGCCGGCCGACGAGGACGCAGCCGTTGTGCCCACCGAGACCCATCGCGTTCGAGAGCGCGACGTCGACCTGCACCTCACGCGCCTCGTTCGGGACGTAGTCGAGGTCGCAGGCGGGGTCCGGGTGCTCGTAGTTGATCGTCGGCGGAAGCACGCCGTGGTGCAGTGCCAGCACGCACATCATCGCCTCGATCGCCCCGGCCGCCCCGAAGCAGTGGCCCGTCACCGACTTCGTCGACGACACCGCGAGCGAGTACGCGTGCTCGCCGAAGACGTCCTTGATCGCCTTCGTCTCGGCGGCGTCGCCGAGGGGAGTCGACGTGCCGTGCGCGTTGATGTAGCCGACCCGCTCCGGCTCCACGCCGGCCCGGCGGAGCGCCGCCCGCATCATCTCCCCCACGCCGACCGACTCGGGATCGGGCTGCGCCATGTGGTGCGCGTCGTTCGAGGCGCCGTAGCCGAGGATCTCCGCGTAGATCGTCGCGCCGCGGGCGCGGGCCGCCTCCAGCTCCTCGAGCACGAGCACGCAGGCTCCCTCACCCATCACGAAGCCGGCGCGGGTGGCGTCGCACGGCCGGGAGGCGCGCGGAGGATGCTCGTCCTCGGCCACGAGCCCGCGCATGGCGCAGAAGCCGGCGAGGATGAGCGGGTGCATGCACGCCTCCGTGCCGCCTGCGAGCACGGCGTCGACATCGCCGCGGCGCACGAGCTCAGCCCCCTCCCCCACCGCGTGCGAGCCGGTCGCGCAGGCCGAGACGACCGCGTAGTTCGGGCCGCGGATGCCGAGCGAGATCGCGAGCTGGCCGCTCGCCGAGTCGACGAGCACGTTCGGGAGGAAGTTCGGCGAGACGCGATCCGGTCCGCGCTCCCGCAGCACCTCGCTCTGCTCCATGATCCCGAGGAACCCGCCGATGGCCGAGCCGAAGACGATGCCGACGCGCGCCGGGTCGAACCCGTTCAGGCCGGCGTCCTCCACTGCCTCTCGCGCCGCGCCGAGCGCGAGCAGGACGTTACGGTCGAGCTTCCTGACCTCCTTCGGCGAGGCAACGCCGCTCGCGTCGAACCCCTTCACCTCCGCAGCGATCCGTACCGGGTAGCCGCTCGCGTCGAACGAGCGGATGAAGTCGATGCCGCTCTCGCCGGCTACGGCGGCGCGCCAGGTCGCGGTCGCGTCGTTGCCGAGCGGCGTGACCGCTCCGAGGCCCGTGACGGCGACCCGTCGCATCCCGGCAGCTTAGAGATCGCTCACGCACGTGGAGCGTCGTTAGAAAACTGCACGGCCGGGTATCCAAGTCTGACCCGGGCCCAAGGCCTTCCCCAACGATCACGGAGGTTCTGGATGGCCCAGGCAGCAGAAGCCGCAGTCTCGCTGGACGTTCCGACGCGGCCGAGGCTCGTCTTCTTCCACTCGTCGCTGTCCGGGCACTGCCGCCGCGTCGAAGGCTTCCTCGCGCAGGTCCTGCAGCGGCGGCAGAACCACGCCACCTTCCAGCTCCTGAAGGTCTCGCGCGAGCAGCGGCCCGACCTGGTCGAGCGGTTCGAGGTCGACGAGCTGCCGACCCTCGTGGTGATCGAGGGGAACGCCGTGCGGGCGAGGCTGGCCTGCCCCCGCGGCTGCCGGGAGATCGAGAGCTTCCTCGCTCCCTGGCTCCGCTAAGCGGGGGGGGGGGGGGGGGGGGGGGGGGGGGGGGGGGGGGGGGGGGGGCGGGGGGGGGGGCGGGCGGGGGGGCGCCGGCCGCGGCGGGCGCGGGGCGCGCCGCGCGGCGGGGCCGCGCC
>JBBSIG010000140.1:0-6796 GCA_038232215.1 Gaiellales bacterium
CGGCGCGCTCGTCGCCGGGCTCCCACCCTTGCTCTACCTGCTCGGGCGGAGCGCCGCTCCCGACCTCGGGGCCGCGCTCGCGGAAGATCCTGCTCTCGCTTCGGGCTTCGCTCTCGGGCTTGGGCTCTCGGCGCTCCTCGCCGGCGTCCTCGTGGCCACGCTCGCGCCCGGCCGCCGCGCGCTCGGCGCCCAGCTCGACGCGGCGCCCGTGGGCCCCCTCATTCACTTTCTCGCGCTCACCGTGGCGCCGCTCGGGCTCGCGCTAGGGCTTGCCGCCGCCGTGCTCTCTCCCGCCCTCCTCCCGGTCGTAGAGGCGCTGGCCGCCGGCCCGCTCGCCGCTCCGGTGCTCCTCTTGGGGGGAGTGGCGGGCGTGCTCCTCGGCGCCGCGCTCGGCGGGGGCCTCGCGGCTCTGAGGGCCGACGTTCTACGCGGCGCGGCGGTGCTCGGGGGCGTCGGCGGTCTCTGGGCGGCGGGCGGACGGCTCGGCGGGCACGGGCTCCTCGCCGGCCCGTTCGGTCCCGTCGCGACGCTCGCCGAGAGCGGTGGCGAGGCGCTCGAGGCGCTCGCGATTCTCGGTCTCACCGCCCTCGGCGGGCTCGTCCTCTGGGCGGTCGCCGGAGTCGGCCGGCCCGCGGAAGCCTCCGCCTCGGACGCCGCACGCATTCTGCTTCCGATCGGCGGGCACGCGCGTCCGGCCGTCCTCTGCGCCGGCCTGAAGGTGCTCGGACGGCGCAGCGAGCTGAGACGGCACGCCGTCTCGGTCGTCCTCCTCGCCGGCGCGGGAAGTGCCTCTCTGGGGCGGCTCGCGCCCGGGACGCCGTCGCTTGCGATCGTCGGCCTGGCCGGGGTCGTCGGCGCGCTCGGCGCTGCGATCGTGCCCCTCGCTGCGACGGGCATCTCGCGCGAGTCTGCCTGGCTCTGGCGGACGGCTCCCGAGCCCGCGGGCCGGACGGCCGTCGCCTGGGCGTCCTCAGCGCTCCTCGCCGGTCTCGCCGTCTGGGGCCTGGCGCTCGTGCCGACATCCGTCGTCGCTCGGGCCTCGCTCGGGACGTACCTCGCCTTCGCAGGTCTCGCGCTCGGCGCCGGTAGCACCGCCCTCGTGGCCGGCGCCGCCGTTCCGTGGCGGACCGACCGGCTCGGAGATCAGCTCGCGTCGTACGCTGCGCTGGGAGTGCTCGCAGGCGCGCTGTGGCTGGCGCTCGGGCGCGTCGGCGGCTGGGCGGCGCGCGCCGGCATTCCGGAGAACCGGGTCGCCGTGGCGAGCATCGTCCTGCTCGTGGCGGGAGCGCTCGCGACGATCGGAGCCCTCGAGAGCCGCTGGCGGCCCCGATGATCGCCGCCACGGATCACGTTCGGCTGGCACCCGGCGTGTCGCTCTCCGCCGACGGTCTCGTGGATCCGCTGCGGGGCGGAGCCCTCCGGCTGAACGAGTCCGCGCGCTTCGTCGCCGAGCGAGCCGACGGCCGAACGATCGCCGACATCGCCGAGGCGCTGGCCGCGCGCTTCGGCCTGGGTTTCGCCCGTGCGCTCGCCGACGTGCAGTCGTTCTCCGGGCAACTGAACGACGGTCTGGTCGTCAATCTCCGTCCGGGGGGCGGGCGCCTCGGAGCCCTGCGGCGACTGGGCTCGACCGCGGGACGGCTGGCGTGGTTCGGCCTCGCGCCCGCCCCGGTGCGGGAGCGCAGGAGCATCCACAGCCGAACCGCGCTCACTGCCGTGGGCTCCGTCGCGCGGGCGCTCGCCGGGAAGGCCGTGCTGCTGGCGGCGGTCACCGCGGCCCTCGCCGAGACGCTGCTCGCGACCGTGGGGAAGCTCGAGCCCGGCGCTCCGCTCCTCGTGGGAGCCGCGGTGGCGCTCGGGGTCGTCGTCCACGAGGCCGGGCACGCGGCGCTGCTTCGCGGCGTGCCGTGCTGTCTCGCGCTCAGCGGCTGGCGCGTCGCCGTGCTGCACTCGCCGGTGCCGCCGCGCCGGCGGGCGGTCGTGGCGGCCGCGGGGCCAGGCGCTGCTTTCGGCCTCGGCGTGCTCCTGCTGGCCGCGTCGCCCATGCTCGCGGACCTCGCCCTGCCGAGCGTCGTGCTGGCGGCACACGGACTGGGCGTCACGGTCGCCGGTCGGGACGGAAGGACTGCGTGCGGACTTCGCTGACCCCCTTCCTGCTCGGTTGCGCGGCCATCGCGCTCTTTCTGGCGGTCGCCGTGGTCGCTCTGGGCGTCCTGGCGGCGGCGGGAGGCTGGGACAGCTTCCGCGTGGGCGTCGGCCCGCTCGCCCTGATGGAGTTCGAGCGCACCGGCGGAGAGACCTCGACGACCTTCGGCGCCGGGCTGCCGCTCCTCGCGGCCGTCGGCGGCGTCGCGAACGTGCTCGCAGCGGCGCTCGTGCGGCGGCGTGGGGGAAAAGCGGAGTAGTCGCCTGCTCGAGACAGCGAGCGGCGACGGCTCCCGCGGCGCGGGATACACTTCCCGCGCATGGACTGGTGGGAGCTCGTCTTCATGATGCTCGTCCTGAAGCTCCCGATCGTCTATCTCTGCCTGGTCGTGTACTGGGCGATCAGGGAGGAGCCGCGACGGCCCGAAGGCGCGCAGCGAGCCGCCTCGCAGGACCCCGATCCCTGGCCGACCCCTCGCCGCCGGCCGCGCCGGCCGCGTCCCTTCCGCGGCGGGCCGCACGGATCGCCGCCCCGCACGTACGCGCGGGCGGGGCGGGCGAGGGCGCGGCGCGGCGAGGTGGAGCGATGAGTGAGCCTCGCGGAGCTCGCGGATGAGCGTGTCCACCCGCAGCGCCCACCGGCCGGGCGAGGTCGTCGCCGGCTACCTCGCGTCCGCCGCGATCTTCTTCAGCCTGATCGGGCTCGTCTACCGCCCGGTGCGGATCCTGCCCGTCACGATCGTGCTGGCGCTGGTCGCTGCCGGGATCGGCGGCCGTCACGGTCGTCTCGCCGCGTTCGCGCTCGGGCTCGGCGGCGTCTACTTCGTCGGCGGTCTGACCATCGCGGTCCTGGCCGGCAAGCCGCTCTGGTAGCCCCTGCGCTGGTACAAAGAGGGGTGTGAGCGAGCAGGACGTCGACGGGCTGAACTCCGGCTACGCGCAGCTCTTGCTCGAGGAGTACCTCGAGAACCCGGAGGCGGTGCCCTCGGAGTGGCGCCGGCTCTTCGAGAGCGGCGAGAGCGAGCTCGTCACCGCACACCCCGGTCTCGCGCGCCTGCTGGAGACGCTCGCGGCGCCGCAGAACGGCCGCTCGACGACGCCTTCTGCGGCGGCTCCGACACTTCCGGCTGCCGGCGACGGCCGGCCCGAGACGGTCGACGACGTCCTGCTCGGCGGCGTCGCGGCCGCGATGGCGCTCGTGAAGGCGCACCGGATGCACGGACACCTGGCGGCGCACCTGGATCCGCTCGGCTCGGAGCCTCCGGGTGACCCGGCTCTCGAGCCCGAGCACCTGATCCCGAGGCTGACGTCCGAGCTGCAGGCGCGCATCCCGGCTTCGGTCTTGCGGCTCTACGTGCCCGGCGACACCCTCGCCGACGCGCTGCCGCGGCTGCGCGAGACCTATTGCGGCACGATCGCCTACGAGCTCGAGCACATCTCCGACCACGAGGAGCGGGTCTGGCTGCGCCACGCGATCGAGTCGGGCTGGTACCGCAAGCCGTTGAGCGGGGAGGAGAAGCGCCGGCTGCTCGCGCGGCTCTCCGAGACGGAGGGACTCGAGCACTACCTTCGCCGTTCCTTCCTCGGGCAGAAGCAGTTCTCGATCGAGGGGCTCGACGTGATGGTGCCGATGCTCGACGAGGCGATCGAGCTGGCGTCGGAGAACGGTGCGCGCGAGGTCGTGATCGGCATGGCGCACCGCGGGCGCCTGAACGTTCTTGCGCACACCGTCGCACGCCCGTACGACGTCATCCTGCGGGAGTTCGAGGGCGAGCGGACGATCGAGGCCGTCGTCTCCGACCCGGAAGGCGGCACGGGGGACGTGAAGTACCACCTGGGTGCCGAGGGGCGGAGGACGACGTCCACCGGCGAGATCACCGTCACGATCGCGGCCAACCCGAGCCATCTCGAGGCCGTGGATCCGGTCGTCGAGGGACGCGCCAGGGCGGAGCAAACGGATCGCAGCACGCGGGAGGGGGCGCACGACCCCTCGGTGGCCCTCCCCATCCTCATCCACGGCGACGCCTCGTTCGCGGGCCAGGGCGTCGTCGCCGAGACGATCAACCTCGAGGGTCTCGCGGGCTACTCGACCGGCGGGACGCTGCACCTGATCGCGAACAACCAGGTCGGCTTCACGACCGACCCCACGGAGGGCCGCTCGACGCGCTACTCGAGCGACCTGGCCAAGGGTTTCGACGCGCCGATCATCCACGTGAACGCGGACGACCCGGAGGCGGCGATCTCCGCGATCCGGCTTGCGCTCGCCTTCCGGCGCCGGTTCGGGCACGACGTGGTCGTCGACCTGGTGGGATACCGGCGGCACGGGCACAACGAGCAGGACGAGGCGGCGTACACGCAGCCGCTGATGGTCGAGGCGATCGAGCGCCACCCGACGGTACGCGAGCGTTTCGCGGCGGCGCTCGTGGACGAAGGCGTCGTCACGGCCGCCGAGGCCGACTCGCTCGTCGAGCGGGTCCGGACGCAGCTTCGAGATGCGCACGCCACGCTCAGGGCCTCCATCGGAGCGGGTGCGACGGCGAAGACCGGCCGGGAGCGGCCTGCGGTCGAGGAGGACGCGGAGGTGGCCACGGCCGTCGCGCCGGAGCGGCTACGTGCCCTGAACCGCGCCCTCCTCGTGGTTCCGGACGGCTTCTCGGTGCATCCGAAGCTGGGGCGTCAGCTCGAGCGCCGGCTCGAGGCGCTCGAGTCCGGCGGGATCGACTGGGGCCAGGCGGAGGCGCTCGCGTACGCGAGCCTCCTCGGCGAGGGCGTGCCCGTCCGCCTGACGGGGCAGGACACCGAGCGCGGTACGTTCTCGCATCGCCATATCGTCCTCCACGACGTCTCGACGGGAGAGCGCTACGTTCCCATCCAGCACCTGGCGGACGCCTCGGCCTCGTTCGAGGTGCACAACTCGCCCCTCTCCGAGTTCGCGGCGCTCGGCTTCGAGTACGGCTACGCGGTCGCCGCCCCCGAGGCGCTCGTTCTCTGGGAGGCGCAGTTCGGCGACTTCGTCAACGGAGCGCAGGTGATCGTCGACCAGTTCCTCGTCTCGGGCCTCTCGAAATGGGGACAGACGTCACGCCTGACCCTGCTCCTGCCGCACGGCTACGAGGGCAACGGGCCCGAGCACTCGAGCGCCCGGCTCGAGCGCTTTCTGCAGCTCGCCGCTCAGAAGAACGTCCGCGTCGCGAACTGCACGACGGCGGCGCAGCTCTTCCATCTGCTCCGCAGGCAGGCGCTCGCGACGCCGTGCCGGCCGCTGATCCTGATGAGCCCCAAGGGCCTGCTCCGGCTCAAGCAGGCCTCGTCGAGCCTGTCGGACCTCGTGAACGGACGGTTCTCGCCCGTCCTCGACGATCCGGCCGCCGAGGTCGCTGACGTCCGCCGGCTCGTTCTCTGCTCCGGGAAGGTGTACTACGACATCGTCGGTCACGAGGCGCGTGCGAAGGTGGCGGGGCTCGCCGTCGCGCGGCTCGAGCAGCTGTATCCGTTCCCGCTCGCCGAGGCGACCGAGCTGGTCGCCCGCTATCCGGCTCTCGACGAGGTGGTGTGGGCGCAGGAGGAGCCGCAGAACATGGGCCCCTGGCGCGCGATCCGCCATCGCCTCGAGGAGGCGATCGGCGGGGTCGTGCCGCTCCGCTTCGTGGGCCGGCCGTGGCGCGCGAGCCCGAGCGAGGGCTATCCGACCGCGCACGTCGGCGTTCAGGATCGGATCGTGCGCTCGGCCCTCGGCGTGTAGTAGCGACTACGGGGCGGTGGGCGGGCGGCGGTTCCGCTTGAGCACGGACGAGGCGGCACGCGGGCCGTGCTTGCGCGCCGCGTCGAGAATCTGCTTGCGCTGCCGCTGCGGCAGGCGCCGCCAGATGTCGTAGGCGGTCAGGACGACCCCGAGCGGGCCGGCACGGCGTGCGAGCAGTCGAAGCGGTCCGGGCATGCTCGTATCCTCGCACGAGGAGGGCGGTTCTAAACGCCGGTACCGCACACCAGTCGACGAGTCGGGCCAGTCTGCTCTTGAACTCGCCTCCGACGGCGTTACACTGCCCGGGCCGCAGTTGGAATGCCCCCGATGCAGGAGGATCTATGCCGGTCGAGACACCGTCGATCTTTGCGAAGGTCATCCAGGACCACCTCGAGCTGAAGCAGCGGAATGCCGGGCTCGAGCCGGCGATGCCGCTCGGCGAGTACAAGGCCGAGGATCCGTTCGACAACCACCCCCTCTTCAAGACCGAGGAGCAGGCCCGGATCGAGGAGACGATGGACGGTCAGGAGCCGGCGATCCACGCTGAGGTGGGCGCCCACCGCTGGCCGGGCGAGGAGACCGCTGAGCAAGGAGCGCCGGCTCTCGACGAGAGCCTCTGGAGCCGCTCGCGCGACTTCGACTGGGGCGACTAAAAGCCGCCAGAAGTCCTGCGGACTTCTGGCGGTGGGGTTTGGTGCGTCGCTCCGCTCGCACGAGCTGAAGACCCCTAGCTTCACCCCGAGAAGCCCGGAGGACTTCTCGGGGATCGGATCACTCGATCGGGGGATTCGAGCACCCCTGACCCGAGGCGATGCTCGGGTGTGACCCAGAGGAGCGAGGTGCCGGCAGTCCTCCGGCCACCCACCCCGGCCGAGGAACGCTCGGGCTTCGACGAGAACGCCCAGGGAG